>JAJFBI010000304.1 GCA_020697385.1 Microvirga sp.
GGTGAACAAGAAGACCGGCAAATCGGTGGTGGTGCGTATCAACGATCGCGGCCCTTATGCCCATGGCCGCGTCATCGATCTCTCGAAGGCCTCCGCGCAAGCAATCGGGATCTCGGGCGTGGGTTCCGTCACCCTCGCTCAGCTCTAAACCAAGCACTTTTCAGCCAAATTCATTTCATCACCTAATTATTGCCATTCATCCTGGCCGGAAGCTCCGGCCAGGATATTCATGGAACCGGGATGCCTTTCACCCGCTTTTCCCCAGTCACCTTTTCTCGAAAAGAGGCCTTTGGAAACGCATGAAGATCGGCTGGCCGCTCGCAACGAAATCCGCACTCCTGACCCTGCTGATGGCTGCTGGTCCCATGGCTGCGGCGCAGACGGGGCGTCCCTGGGTCGATCCTCCCGGAGAGGGCGCAGCGGCGCCAGCTCAGGCGCCTGAACCTCAAGCTCCTGAACCCGTCAGGCCAGTCCCTGCCGCTCCGCCGCAGACTGCTTCACCACCGCTCCCCGCACCTGCGACACCACCGGCACAAACGGCTCAGCCGCAGACTCCTATTGTCCGGCCTGACACCCCTGCGACCCGTCAGGCGCAGCAGCCTGAAGCAGTTCCAGCAACTGCAGCCCCGCCACCTACGACTACTGCTCAGCCGAAACAGGATCCCGCCGGCGACAAGCGGGAGGCACGGGCCGCCACGGCGAAGCGATTCGCCATCGACTACCTCGATTCATGGTCGGCGCCCAACGACACCGCTCTCGAATCGACGGCAGCCTTCTATGCGCCGCGCGTGCTCTTTCACGGGCGTGAGGTGACAATGAAGCGCCTGTTTGATGAAAAGCGCCGCTTCGTTAAGCGCTGGCCGGAGCGGGACTACCGCCCGCGTGAAGACGGCGTCGGCACAACGTGCAATCCGGCAGGCGAGATCTGCACGGTGCATGCGGTGTTCGACTACACGGCGACCCATCCCAAGCGCCGGCGGGTTTCGCAAGGCACGGGCGCCCTGCAGCTCGTCGTCCACTTCATCGGCGACAGGCCTGTCATTGTCGCGGAGCACAGCACGCTGCTCGGTCAGGAGCGCAAGCGAAATCTTGCCCTGGAGGGTGCCTCGAATGATTGACGAAACCACCACTCACGATTCTTCCACGGATCCCCGCCGCAATTGGAATCAGACGAGGGAGAGAATGCGCGAGGTCATTCATGCGGAGCTCGACAAGATCAACCCGACCGATGACGCACGCCGCGCTCTGGAACTCATCATTGAATCCTCGCTGCGCCCGTCGGGGGTGGATGGAGCGCTGAAACTCACCGTCATCGACCAGGACGGCAAGCCCCGGACGATCGAGAAGGACGGGCAGCAGAGAGAGTTCACCCTTCAGGATCTCCTGGAGGAACTGCGCGGCAGGTATGGCGTGCTGTTCAGGTCGGCAAAGTCCGAGGCGACCGCCCCTATGCAAGCCGAGCAACGTCCGGAAAAGCCTGAGAAGCCGCAGCGGGACTGGCTCAAGCTGGACGATGGAGCGCAGAAGCCCGAGGTCGAAGCGTCTCCATTACGAGCAGAACCAGCTCCTCTTCAGAACCCTCCCCTTAGAAAGCCACGCATTCACGACTGGTCTCGCAACCCATTAAGCAGCTTGAGAACGTCTCTGGCACCAAAGCTCGGCTCGCGGGCCAAATCCGGAAAACCACTCGCCTCGGCAGCAGCCGAGCATGAGGAGGTCGTCTTCGGTGGAATGCGCACGCGTTCCTGGGCACGTCCGGGCGTCGCGTTAGGGGCTGTTGCGCTTGTGGCCCTGCTGGGCGTCGGCGCCTTCCTGTTCCAGGATGGGAAGCCGCCTGCTCCTCAGGTCAGTGCGGCAGAGCCTGCCGTAGCCGGCACCGACACGGCAAGCCCTCTTCAGGATCCCGAGCCCTCGACCACCGGCTCGACGGCATCCTCCGCCTCATTGCGCGGCGTGCCGGATGTGATCGACACGGCGACCCTGTCCCTGAAAGGCGAAGTGGTGCGCCTGTTCGGGGTCGAGTGGGCGCCGGGCGGTGGCAAGCCGGAGGATCTGACCCGCTATCTCAACGGCCGCGAGGTGGCCTGCGAGCCGGCCGGCTCAAACGATGTCTACCGGTGCCAAGTCGGCAATCAGGATCTGTCGCGGGTCGTGCTGTTCAATGGCGGCGGACGGCCGACGAACGATGCGACGCCGGATCTGCAGGCCGCAGCCGACAAGGCCCGCGAGGCCAAGATCGGCGTCTGGGGCAAGCAGCAGCCATGAAAAAGCGGCCCCGTTCATGCGGGGCCGCTCATCCCTCATAGAACTGCATCTCAGGCGCGCGCTGCGACCGGAGCAGGGATTTCGATCTCGATCTCAAGGGTCGAGATGTCCGAATCGCGGTTCATCTTCACCTGGACGTTGTCCTGCTCCACCATCACGTGGCGGCGGACGACGGCCAGGATCTCCTCCCGCAACTGGGCGACAAGATCGGGCTTGCCTCCGACCACGCCGCGCTCATGCGCCAGCAGGATCTGCAGGCGCTCGCGCGCCACGGGCGCGGAGGTGCGCCGGTTGAAGAAACTCAGGAGATTCATGCAGCCCTCCGTCCGAACAATTTGCCGAACAGGCCCTTCTTGTCGGTCGGGATGGTGAGTTCGACGGTTTCGCCCTTGAGCCGGCGCGCGGCATCGAAATAGGCCCGGCCCGGCGCGCTGGCAGGATTGTTGAGCGTCACCGGCGAGCCGACGTTCGACGCCCGCAGAACCTCTTCGCTCTCGGGGATGATGCCGATAAGCGGAATGGAGAGAATCTCCAGCACGTCGTCGACTTTGAGCATCTCGCCACGCTCGGCCCGAACGGGATCGTAGCGGGTGAGGAGCAGGTGCTTCTCGATGCGCCCACCCTTCTCGGCCAGCTCCGTCTTGGAATCGAGGAGGCCGATGATGCGGTCCGAGTCGCGCACGGAGGACACTTCGGGATTCGTCACGACCACGGCCACATCCGCATGGCGCATGGCCATCGTGGCGCCGCGCTCGATGCCGGCGGGGCTGTCGCAGATGATCCAGTCGAACTTCTGGCGCAGTTCGTCGAGCACGCGGGCCACGCCCTCTTCGGTGAGCGCGTCCTTGTCGCGGGTCTGCGAGGCGGGAAGCAGCGACAGGTTCTCCAGCCGCTTGTCGCGGATGAGCGCCTGGTTGAGCTTCGCATCTCCCTGCACCACGTTGATGAGATCGAACACCACGCGCCGCTCGGCGCCCATCACGAGATCCAGGTTGCGCAGGCCGACGTCAAAGTCGATGACGACAACCTTGTCGCCGCCATGCGCCAGCGCTGCGCCCAGAGCTGCCGAAGACGTTGTTTTGCCAACGCCGCCCTTACCGGAAGTTACGACCAAGACTTTGGCCATTGTCGTCTCTCTTTCTCTCAATCCATTGTCTTCAGGATGATGGAATCGCCATCCAGGTTCACTTGTACGGGCTGACCGAGGAACTTGCCCCCGAGATCGTCAGCGGTCTTGTAGAGCCCATCGATCGCGATCAGTTCGGCTTCGAACTTGCGGCAGAAGATGCGGGCCTTGCCATTGCCCGTGCATCCGGCAATCGCCCGGCCGCGCAGGGAGCCGTAGACATGGATCGAGCCGCCCGCGACGATCTCGGAGCCCGAGGCGACGGAGCCAAGAACCGTCACATCGCCTTCCGGGTGCAGGATCGATTGCCCCGAGCGCACGGAGCCCTCGATGAGGAGCGACTTCTCCGGCACGGGCGCATCGCCGAAGGGCGAGCCCGTTGCAGCCATGGCGGCGTTGGCCGCATCCGGCACGTCGATGTCGCCCGTGGGCTTTCCGCCGCTGATCTGCGGCGGCATGTCGGCATCGACGTTCTCAGGCGCAGCGCCCTCCAGCCCGATAACGCGGATGTTGCGCATCTTGAAGGCCGCCAGCAGGAACTTCAGCTCGGATTTCGACGGCTTCAGGGAGGATACGTCGGCAATGATGGGACGCCCGGTGAAAAATCCGGGGGAGCGCTCGGAGACGGCATCGAGATCCTCGAGCCAGTCCCTCAGCGGCACTTCGGGCGCGAGAACCAGGGCCATGAAGGACCTGCCGCGGAAGCGAAGAGACGGACGATTTCGAACGGCAATGGTCACGGGAGTTCAGATTCCTTTAATGCCGTATGATTTCGACCGCTTATGGTTAACGGACGGTTAAAGGACGTGCCGGGGGGCTCATAAATTTCTTAATGCCGCAGCCGATCCGCAAGACGGCTCGTTCATGACCGGAAAATGGCGATAAGAAATTCAGCTTCCTCAAGGAATATAAAGATAAAACCTATCTCTTTTTGATTATTCTCTATCTCTTCATGAGTACTATTCCGGACGCAAAGCACAATTGACCATAGATTTCACAAGAATACGATGACCGTTCTTTCGTTTCGTTTTTCATTCTCTCACTTTTACTCAATTCATAATCCCTAAAAACGAAGCGATCGAATCGACGAACAGCCATAAGGCTCCTCCGGGGAGGACAAGAATGTCGGGTCGGTTTTCGGTTTTCTCTTTCATGCGCAGTCGTTTCGGTCACCCCTTCGCCCAGGCTGCCACTGTTGCAGCCTTCCTGATGTCCGGCGCGATCGCCGCATCGGCTCAGACGGCGCCGTCCTTCAACCCGTCCCGCGCCAATTCGGGTACGCTCGGGGTGATCTCGGGGGGTGCGGA
>JAJFBI010000305.1 GCA_020697385.1 Microvirga sp.
CCGGATCGCCTGTTCGACGATCGCGCCGAACTGTCGGTCCTTCTTTTCCTTGAAGCCCACATTGCCGGGGTTGATCCGGTACTTGGCCAGCGCCTCGGCGCAGGCCGGGTGATCGGCGAGAAGCTGGTGGCCGATATAGTGGAAGTCGCCCACCAGGGGCACGTCGACGCCGAGCCGGTCGAGCCGCTCGCGGATCCTCGGAACGGCGGCGGCCGCCTCGTTGCGGTCGACCGTGATGCGCACGATCTCCGAGCCTGCCCTGGCGAGCGCCGCCACCTGGGCCACGGTGGCGTCCACATCGGCCGTGTCCGTGTTGGTCATCGACTGGACCACGATGGGTGCGCCGCCGCCGACCATCACGGAACCCACGCGCACGCCCACCGTGCGGTGGCGCGGGGCGGGGCCTGCCGGACTCTCGGAGGCGGGATCGGTCTCAGGAGACGAGATGAAGGACATGCTGCAACCCACGACGGCAGCTCAGGGCTGCCGCCGTTTAGCTGATGCCAAAAGCCCCCGTCGTCAAGCGCGGCTAAGAGCATCGGACCCAAAAGAGGGCCTGCACTTCCGTGATGGAGCCGATGCTCAATCCCTTGAAGAGCGAAAGCTCACGGATCAGTGAACATCCTGGCAGTGCTGGCATCGGCCAGTGATCTCCAGGGCGCGGCTCAGGGGGTGGTAGCCCTGTTCTGTCAGCACCTTGCGGACGGTCTCGGCCACGTCGGAGCAGGTGATCTCGGTTGCTTCGCCGCAGCCCTCGCAGATCAGGAAGGCCGGGATCCTGTGGCTGCCGGTGCTGGCGATATAGGCGTTCCGGCTTGCGAGGCGATGGGCCAGCCCCTGCTCGATCAGGAAGTCGAGGGCACGGTAGACGGTGATGGGAGCTATCCGACGCCCCTGGGATGCCAGAACATCCGCAAGGTCGTAAGCCCCGAGCGGCTTGGGGGCGCCGAGAAGCACCTCGAGCACGCGCCGGCGGATCGGCGTCAGCCGTACGCCCTTGACCCGGCACAGAGCCTCGGACTCCGCCAGGGCCTTCCCGGTGCTGGAAGCTTGGGACCCGTGGAAGCGAGCATTGTCGCCGGGAAGGGGGTGCTGCAGGGACGGAGCGTGGACCATCGGGATCCCTCTTCGAATAAGGCTGAAAGCGATACGGCGCCACACCTGCAAATCAGGTGAACCCACCTCGTTCGTGTAGGTTATAACACTGCCTGTTTTGAGGGGTAAACAGCAAACTCGATGGTCAAGGCGATAAAATGTGGGCTCACCTCTGGAGCCGGATCACGGCGACCTGAACCGCCAGACGCTGGACTTCTTAATGTCGGAATCCTCGAGGGTACGGGTCACCGGCACCTCATAGGCGGCCAGGTTCTCGAGCCTGTCCTTCGGGAGATAGCTGCGCCCTGGATCGCCGATCAGGACCGTCGCGCCCCGGCTGCTCAAGGCAAACAGCCATTCGATCACGCGAGCGGCGAGATCGTGCTCATAGCAGATGTCGCCGGCGAGTACCGTGTCCCAGCCCCCATCCTGCCCGACGATGTCGGCGGTAAGCGGCGTGACGGCAACGCCGTTGGCCTGCGCATTCACGCCGATGGCCGCGATGGCGAAGGGGTCGATGTCGCAGGCGGTCACCTCGGCGGCGCCTGCCTTCATGGCCGCGATGGCCACAAGCCCTGAGCCGGAGGCAAAATCGAGCACGCGCCGGCCATGCACCGTCTCGGGTTGATCGAGGATATAGCGCGCCAGCGCCTGCCCTCCGGCCCAGGCGAAGGCCCAGAAGGGGGGAGGAAGGCCGATCTCGCCGAGCTCTTCCTCGGTTTTCTGCCACAGCTCCGTGGCCTCGTCGGCCACATGCAGAGCAATCTCCGGCGCGTGGGGCACGGGGCGGAGCCGGGTCTCGGCGAGAATGAAGGCGACGGGATCGGCGATCATGAGGCCAGCATGGAGCGGTACAGCTCCTTGACGCTGTTCATCACGTCCCGTTCCGTGAAACCGTCGAGAACCCGGGCGCGAGCGGCCTCGCCCATGCGGGCGACGCGATCCGGCTCCCGGGCCAGGGCCATCAGGGACTCGGACAAGGCTGCGGCATCGCTGGGCGGCACGAGCAGCCCCTCGACATCGTGCCGCACGAGGGTGCGGCAGCCGGGCACATCCGTCGTGACGATGGCACGGCCGCAGGCCGCCGCCTCCAGCAGCGTGCGGGGCAGGCCCTCGCCGCCGCGGGAGGGCAGGCAGGCCACATGGTGCTCGCGCCAGACCCCCGCGATGTCCCGCGTCGCGCCATGCCAGGCGATGCCGGGCTCCGCGCTCCAGGCCTTCAGGGTCGCCTCCGGGATCGCCTTCGGGTTCGAAGGGTCGGGTGCGCCGTAGAGGGAGAGCTCGATGGATGCGCCTTTCGCCCGCGCCGTGCGGACCGCCTCCACGGCCACGTCGATGCCCTTGGACCAGAGCATGCGGGCCACCACCGCAACCTTGAGCGGCGGCTGGGCCGGCAGAGGCTCGGGCCTGAGGGCCTCGGGATCCACGCCGGCGCCACCCAGGATGGTGACGCGGGCCTCTGCCGGGTCGAGGCCGAGGAGCTTCGGATCGTCGGTGTTCTCGAACACGTACCGGGTCCGGCCCGTCTGGAGGCCGCGCATCAGCAGGCGGATCGCCCGCTGCGACAGGCGCCCGACCGTGTCGGTCCGGGCGCCGATGAACCCAAGGCCCGTGAGCGCATAGACCCGTCGCCCGACACCGGCGAGCGTAGCGGCAAAACCACCGAGCAGGATGCCCTTGATGGCAATGCAGTGGACGATATCCGCCTTCTCGGCTTTGAGGATTGCGGCCAGCTGGCCGGAGGCATCGCCCATGGTGATGGGGTTGAGGCTGCGGCGCTCGATGTCGAGCGGCACCACCTTCGCGCCCAGGGCCTCGATCACCTCCCGGTGCGCCCGCACCCGTGTGACCACGGTCACCGCAAGCCCCAGCTCGTGGGCAGCCCTCACCATCGGCAGGAAATGAGAGGCAAAGAACCAGTCCTCGGTTACGATGAAGACAAGCTTGCGGCCAAGGAACTCGGGAACTTGGGTCTGAGGGGATGGCAAAGGACAATCCGGGTGAAGCGAGGTGCCCTTGTAACCTCCCCATACGGGAAAAGGGAACTCCCCCCGGCGGCACCCGTTGCCGTCGGCTTGTGCAACGGGAGGACCCTCATGGCGGATTGGCTGCCGACCGTGCTGGCGACCATCGCCGGCATTCTTTCCACGTCGAGCTTCGTACCCCAGGTGCTGAAGGCTTGGCGCGAGCGGGACACGGCCGCCATTTCGAAAACCATGTATCTCGTCACCGTGACGGCCTTCGTCCTGTGGTCTGCCTACGGCTTCCTGATCGGCGCTTGGCCGCTCATCGTCTTCAACCTGTTGAGCCTTGGCCTGAGCGGCACGATCCTGTTCCTGAAAATCCGCAACGACCGCAGCGGGGCCCGCGCTCTGGCCGCTGCGTCGACCTCGCGCAGGGAACCCGAGGTGGCGCGCCCCGGTTGACGTTCTGCACTTCAGACAAGGCGCCCCATGCTGCTGGAACCCAACGCCCTCACCGAGAACATCGTCGACCCGCGGGATGCGGCCGAGACGGCGGGCCTCCGTTATGTTTCGGACGAAGAGTCCGGCATCCGGCGCAAGAAATCCGGCAAGGGCTTCACCTATACGAAGCCCGACGGCTCGAAGGTCGCGGATAAGGCGACGCTCGACCGCATCAAGTCGCTCGCCATTCCGCCCGCCTATACGGATGTGTGGATCTGCGCCAAGGCCAATGGCCACATTCAGGCGACTGGGCGCGATGCCAAGGGGCGCAAGCAGTACCGCTATCATCCGGCCTTTCGCGAGGTTCGCGAAAGCACGAAATACGAGCACATGCTCGAATTCGCCCAAGGCCTGCCGGCGATCCGCAAGACCATCGACGAGCATATGAGTCTGCGAGGGCTTCCGCGTGAGAAGGTTCTGGCGACGGTGGTGCATCTGCTCGAAAACACCCTCATCCGCGTCGGCAATGCTGACTACGTGAAGCAGAACAAGAGCTATGGTCTCACCACCCTGCGCGACCCGCACGTGAAGGTTGAAGGCGGCGAGTTGCGCTTTCAGTTCAAGGGCAAAAGTGGCAAGACCTGGAAGCTTCAGGTGAAGGACCGGCGCGTCGCCAGGATCGTGAAGGCCTGCCAGGACCTGCCGGGTCAGGATCTGTTCCAGTATCTTGACGAGAACGGCGAGCAGCAATCGATCACCTCCGCCGACGTGAACGCTTATCTCAAGGAGGTCACCGGCCGCGACATCACGGCCAAGGATTTCCGCACCTGGGCCGGAACGGTGCTCGCCGCGCTTGCCCTCAAGGAGTTCGAAGAGTTCGACAGCGAGGCCAAGGCCAAGAAGAATATTCGGGCGGCGATCGAGAAGGTCTCGTCGCGTCTCGGCAATACCCCGAGCATCTGCCGCAAATGCTATGTGCACCCGGAGGTCTTCTCCTCGTATATGGAGGGCGAGCTTCTTCTTGAGATCAAGGAGGAGATCGAGACGGAGCTGCGCGAGGATCTGCCGTCGCTCAAGCCCGAGGAGGCCGCCGTTCTCAGCTTGCTGCAGGAGCGCCTGTCCCGCGAGGTGGAGAAGCAGGAAGAGGCGAAGCCTTCGAAGAGACGCCGCTCTCCGGTGCGCAAGGCGCAGGGCAAA
>JAJFBI010000306.1 GCA_020697385.1 Microvirga sp.
AAGGTAAAGCCCTCATGCGCCGCGAAAGTTATGGCTCAGCTTCCTCAGCCGCTTCGGAACAACCTCATGCGCCGTATGCTCAGCATGAAACCGATCGTGGATGAGACCATGAAAAATATCGAGAAGACGCTTCATGAGGACTTCATGGCAAACTTCTCGAAGAACGCCGGTGCGGACACCCACGCCAAGATCGCCGACATCATCAACAAGATGGAACGCGACCACATGGAAGACGTCCTGACCAACCTCTCGACTGTGCGTCCCAAGTCGGCGGAGATTCTCAGAGGGTTGCTCTTCACATTCGACGATATCGTCAAGCTTACTCCGAAGGATCGCACAACCCTGTTCGACCAGGTGCCGCCGGATCGCGTCGTTCTCGCGCTCAAGGGGACCAACGACGAGTTCCGAAAAGTTGTCCTGTCGGCTCTCTCATCCCGCGTTCGCCGCATGATCGAACACGAGTTGAACAGCAAGGAGCCTTCCTCGCATCGCGACATCGCCGAAGCGCGCCGGACCATTACGGACCTTGCTCTCGAGATGGCCGGTCGCGGAGAGATCGTCATCAACTCAGAGACTGAGGATGAAGCCTACTTCTAACCGGCAGGCTTCAGCTCATGTCTGATACGGATGACAAGGACAGCAAGACAGAAGCGCCTTCCGATAAGAAGGTGCGCGATGCCCTGGATAAGGGAAACATTCCTTTCTCCAGGGAAGCGCCTCTGTTCGCCTCGATCCTGGGCATCCTCATCGGCCTGACCTTTGCCGTTCGCAACAACACCAAGATACTGACGGAAAAACTGTCGCTTTTCATCAACCGTCCGCAGGATTTCCGCCTGGAGACGGGGGCCGATGCGGCGAACCTGATGCAGGCTGTTGCCATGGAGGTGGGGCAATGCCTACTTCCCGTCATCGTCATCCTGGCCGCCTGCAGCCTTTCGGCTTCGATCCTTCAGAATGTCCCGTCCGTGGTGTCGGAGCGGATCAGGCCGCAATGGAACAGGGTCTCACCCGTCGGCGGCTTGAAGCGCCTCTTCGGCAAGCAGGGTCTCGTCGAATTTTTGAAGTCGTTGTTCAAGTTCGGAACAATGACACTGGTCAGCATCCTGCTCCTGAGATCGGAGCAACATAAGGTCTTGAATGCCATGTTCAGTGATCCGTCCCTTCTTCCGGAGCTGATGTTGACCATGGCGATGCGTCTCGTCTCCGCCATCGCGATCGCCACGATCGTCCTCGTCGCCGCGGACCTTCTTTGGGCTCGCTTCAAGTGGCGCAGCGACCTGATGATGACCAAGCAGGAGGTGAAGGAGGAGTACAAGCAGATGGAAGGTGATCCCATGGTCAAGGCGCGCATGCGCTCCCTGGCTCAGGATCGAAGCCGCCAGCGGATGCTGGCTGCCGTGCCGAAAGCCACCTTCGTCATCGCAAATCCGACTCACTACGCGATCGCCCTGCGCTACGAGCGCAGCGAGGCAAGCGCGCCGATCGTTGTCGCCAAGGGGCAGGACCTCATCGCGCTCAAGATCCGCGAAATTGCCGAGAAGAGCGGTGTTCCCGTTATCGAAGACAAGCCTCTGGCAAGATCCATGTACAATCATGTTGAGGTGGATCGCATGATTCCTCCTGACTTCTACAAAGCTGTCGCACAGATCCTGTTCTACATTCTCACGAGGTCGAAATGAGAAGCATTCGCGCCGTGGACATGGTGGCCTCGTCATTCGAGCATCTGGATATTCAGGCGTTCGAGGAGGTTCTTGCTTGCAATATCAAGGATGTCATTGCGGATTTTTGCCTCGCGGATGCCGATATCATCAGGTTCTATGCCGACAACCAGCTGCACGGGAACATGGATGAGATGCTGACCTCGTCCGCCGAACTGTTCTTCAAGGGCGAGACCCTGTCATACGGTCATGTCGCTCATGTCCGAACGGTCCGGGGCGACCAGTCCTGCGTAGTCCTCAACATGGAATTCGTGCACGATTCAGTGACCGTTCTCTTCCAGCTCATCTTCGGCGACTACCACATCGGCGTGAAGATCAGCAGGGTTCTGCTCGATCCCGCGTTCAAGCGATCCGATTTCAACCCATCCTCCTTCGCCCGCATCGTTTCCTCCGCGCGCTTGCGGCCTCTTCCTCCGCGCTTCCAGTCTTCCTACTGCCTTGCTGAATCTGTTCGGCATTGATGACTGAGAGCCCGCGGCTTACGTTCATGAATTGCAAAGCAGTTTCCAAAGTTGCGTTATTCGTGGTTGTGGGCACGGTCTCAGCGTGCAACTCGACGGACGGCCCTTACCGCCAAGGCCCATGGGGGCATGCTTCGGCTCCAAGGAGCTATCCTGCCTATTCCGCTCCTTGGGGAGGACCGCAGGTTCTGTCCATGGACGGAGTTGCCATTCAGCAGGTCCATGAGCCAACCCATGTCGTGGAAGCGCCCTTGCGCTCCGTTCGGAAGGGCTATGACGTCCATCTGGAGCCGAAGCTGCCACCTGGATCCCTTCCAAGCCAATCCGCGCTTGGCCCCGACGTAAACCAGGAGCCTCTTCCCGCACCCGCTTCCCAGTACCCCGCGCCTGTGCAGCGCGAGACCAGCGCCGATGCCCAGGCCAGTGCCCCTGGAGTTTTCACGCCGCCTCGTCGCCCCTCTTCCTATGCGGGCACATGGAAGGCCAGCGTCGGATCCGCCTCATGCCGGGTCCAGCTCTCGAGTGTTCCATCGCTTGATCTGTACAGAGCTTCGACCCAGGGCTGCTCCAGCGACGTCCTGAAGTCGGCCAATGCATGGAGCATCCGTGGCAATGAGGTCATCCTGTTCTCACGGGGAAAGGTCATCGCCCAACTGTCGGGCGCCGAGGCGGCTCTATCCGGTACGCTGAGCGGCTCCAAGACTGAACTGACGATGACGCGCTAGGACGGCTTCCCCTACGGGGAAAAGTGATCTCGTGGACGTTTCCTAATCGGCGGAAGCCGTTTGTCCGGGGTTAAGGCCCGGAGCATCCGCACAGAACGAGCGCGCCCCAGGGGTCCAAGCGCCGAATCCCGTTGCGACCATGTTGGAAATGACGCGGCAGACATAGCGCTTCTGCGCCGGATCGTTATTGGGCCCGGCGTGATAGCGCGCAACCGCCATGGTCCATGTGTCGTGACGGGCCTTCAGCTCCTTGAGAAAGCGCGCAGCATATTCCACGTTCATACGTGGGTTCAGCATGCTCTCAAGCGACGGGAACTTGTCGCGATGGTAGTGGTGGTTGATCTGCATGCAACCCATGTCGACCAGCTTGGCTCCGGATCGGCTCGCCTGCTCAAATTTGCGGATCGCCTCCGGGGCACTGCTGGAGAAGACGGCCTTGCCTTCGACGTTCATGGCATAGGGCTGCAGGCTGCCCCGATTGCCCGTCTCGGTCAGGCCCACCGAATAGAGCATTCCCAAGGGGACGCCGTAAAGACTGGAAGCGCGCAGCATCTCACGCTCGCACAACCCTGCCTGAGGCTGAGCGACGGACGGCGTCACATGGAGAGCGCTAAAGGTAAATCCCGCCAGCGCTGCCGCTCCCAGCAGGCTGGTGCGGCCCCGGTTCATTGCGAAGGTTCTGCTCGTCCGGCCCGTATTGCCGATGATGTCTGGAGGAATGTTTCTGACCGTCTGCATGGCCCTGGAAGCTTTGATCTTGCGCGCCGGAATCCGGGCGCTGGAATGAATTGCGGTCATGGCTGGTCGATTCGGCGGTCTGGATCGTGATCGCGTCCGGCCGGTAGCCGGAGGTTCTCAACAACCCGGAGAGCTTTTCGGCATCGTTTCTGAGAAGTTCGGCCGTTTCCGGTTTCTCCACCTGGAGTTCCATCTCCAAGCTGTCGCCGGACAGACGCATTTTGACTGTCACAAGCCCCAGTTCCACCGGGTTGAGTTGTAGGCTGAGAACTCGCAGAACACCCCCCGAGGCACGCGCCACGGCGACGCGGTGGACGCCATCCCCCTGGAAGGACGGCTGATGGAAGCCGGAGACCTCAGACACATCGTCCAGGATCGCTCGGGCCACCTGATGGAGCGTTCCGGCCGGCAACGATCCGCCGTCCGACTTCTGAAGCACCGGGGCGGCTGGTTTTGGCGCCTCGGCCCGCTCGACCATGCGCCCGAGCGACATTGTGCCGGAGTTCGTCTCCTCGCCGCTTCGACGGGTTATCGTCACCTCTGCATCATGGATCGCCGGCTCGTCGTCCGCTCGAAGGAGCCGATCGGCGGATGGCGGCCTCGTTGCGGGCACCGCCGATCGTTCGAGACCAGGATCGTTCGAAAGAGCCTCCGTCGATGCCGTTCCCTGAAGTGCTGTCTCGAAACCTTCGACGACGGGTCGGAAATGGGTTTCCTGGTTCTGAACGGACACCAACAGCTTGGGTCCGATGGCGGCATGCAGGATGCTGTCGGGCGTTGCATCCGAGTTCAGCAAGGAAAGCATCGGGGAAGCGTCCCTGCGCGTTTCCGCGTGGGATGGGCTGCTTGCTCCGGCCTGCGGCAGGATACGGGGCAGTAGGCTTTCAAGGGCGGCATAAACCTGGCTTCCCGGCGGCAGCGCGCCCAGTCCTGCAGGAGATCCATCCGGTAGCGTCGCCGCGAGCAGAGCCTGCAATCCGGGCGCATCGGTCGCCGGCGGCTCTGTCGCCTGTTCGGCCAAGCCCGATGGTTCGTTGT
>JAJFBI010000006.1 GCA_020697385.1 Microvirga sp.
GCCGATCCACACGTTCTGGATTGTCCCGGGCATGATCCCGATGGCCGTCGCCAACAGAAACGAGCCAAGTCGAACGCCGGTGACGCCGAAGGCGTAATTCTCGACGGCAAACGGCGTGACGGGCGTCAGTCTGGCAAGCACGATGGTCTTGAACGTCTCCTCATGGGCAACTGTGTCGACAGCCTTCATGGCCGGATGCTTGTCCAAGAAACGTTTGACCCGATCCCGGGCAAGGTAGCGGCTGATGAGGAAGGAAATCAGCGCTGCCGTCATGCCGCCGAAGAAGCAGATCGCCAGGGCCCACCAACCATATGCGACCGCCACTGCAAGCGTCAGCGGCACACCCGGAACGAGCAGGATTGTGCAGAGAACGTAGGCGATGCTGACCAGCACGACGCCCCACGTCCCCAGCCCTTGCGCCCAACGGCTGAAGCCCTGGAGCCACTGATCCATGGGCAGCAGGAACCACGCGGCTATGAGGGCGACGAAGCCGATCACAGAGGCAGCGGCAAGCCAGATGAATTTTCGGTTGGCGGATGCGGGAGGCAAGGACGCAGCTTCTCGTTTGGACGTAGCCAAACGCCTGATGCTCCATGCCGTTCCTTAGCATCAGAGATCAGTTTAAGGGTAAGCCGGGCGCCGCACTCGGGTGGAGGACGTGGGGCGGGACGCTGCCAGCCGGTCTCTCCTAATCAGCGCCGATCGGGACTTCCTTTGTCGACACGAAGAGCCGTACCATCCTGTTTGCGAACGGATACGGGGCTCGACGATGACAGGTGATCCTCCCAACCGGCTTTTGGCGATCCTAGCGCCTGAAGACCTTCATTGGCTCAAGACCCAGCTCGAATGCACGCAGCTCACGCGAGGCGAAGTGCTGGCTGAAGAGGGTGAGCCTCTCCAATACACCTACTTCCCTCAATCCGCTGTTGTCTCTCTCGTTCGGACTTTGGAAGACGGCCAAGTCGCCGAGATGGCCACGTTTGGCCGCGAAGGGCTGGTGGGCTTGGCGTTCGAAGGGATGCCGCTCCAATCCTTGGGGCGTTATATCGTCCAGATTCCCGGCGCGGCGCTCCGCATCGATACGATGGGTCTGCACAAGGCCAGCCTAGTGCGGCCGGCGATCCGGAGCATGATTCTTCACTATGCCGAGATCCTGATATCCCTGACCTTGCGATCGGCAGCATGCAATGCAGCCCACAGCGTCGAGGCCCGGGCCGGCCGGTGGATCATCGCGACCTGCGACCGTGTGAGTCGCAAGGACATTCCTCTCACCCACGAGTTCCTCGCAGAGATGCTCGGAGTCCAGCGCTCGACGGTCAGTACCATCCTGCACGGGTTCCAGACCAGAGGGCTCATTCACCAGGGGCGCGGAAGCATTACCGTCGTTGACCGTCCCGGCCTCGAACAGGCAGCATGCGAGTGCTACAGCGCCTTGCGTGAGAAGTATGAAAAGCTGCTACCGGTTGCGGGAGATATGGCCCGCCCCTAGAGCATCGAACGCAAAAGCGGGCACCGGTTTTGCGTGAAAAGATGCGTCAAACCAAAAACTTAAAGCATCGGACGTGAGTTCGAATTCACGTCCGATGCTTTAGAGCATCGTGCGGACCCAGCGGGCCACGCCAGTGAAAAGTGGACTCGGTTTTCACTCGAACGATGCTCTCATTCAAGAAGAAAGCATCAGAATGATCCCAAAAATGCAAACCCACTTTTGGGTCCGATGCTTTAGCCGGATATGAGCCAAAGACTGAGAGGTGCCTGGGGATCCGGTATGAATGGCGACTCCGGTAGGGCTCGAACCTACGACCTGCCGCTTAGAAGGCGGCTGCTCTATCCAGCTGAGCTACGGAGCCGTCCGGTGGCGGGCCCTGACCTCAATGGGTCCAAGGGCCGACGCGATTGAACTTGAAATTGTCAGAGTACGAGATCGTCCGCCGCTTGATCTCATGCGGCTCCTCGACCCGGTAGGCGATACCTTCGCGCTCGGCATAGGCCATGGCCTCCTCCTTGGAATCGAACCACAGGCGGAGCTGCTGGCGGGTGTCGCCCGAACTGGTCCAGCCCATCAGGGGTTCGATCTCGCGGGGATTGTCCTGCTCGAAAACGAGAAGCCACTGCTTCGTCCGGGCCATCCCTGACTGGGTTGCAGATTTGGCGGGCTTGTAAATCCGTGCAGGCATCGGTTTTGGACTCTCTCCAAGACTCTTCCGTGATGATGGTCGGGGCGGCAGGATTTGAACCCGCGACCCTCTGCTCCCAAAGCAGATGCGCTACCAGACTGCGCTACACCCCGATATCTTCAACAGCTTGGTTTCTCTATCGATTTGAGAACCCCTGTGCAAGCCCTCCAGTTCCTCATCCGTCACTCCTGTGAACCTGCAGGCCGGCAGAGCGATCCGCTGGTCGCATGAACTGCTTTCAAAAGGTCGATCAGGGGAGGTGAATGCCAGCAGGGATCAGCAGCGAGCTTCCCGGCCATTCTGAAAAGCAAGTGCATTCCTAATTTCAAGAAAGTATTCATTCATACTGTGTAGGAAAAAGGGCCGCGTCCTGCCTTCGATCGACAGTGTCCGCGACCCTCCCGGCCCGTATTGCCCCTACGGGAGAAGCCTGACTAAGTTAATGTTTAGGCTTAATCAACCCATTTTCGTTCATAGATGAACCTTTGGATAAGATACGATATCGCGTTAAATCTCCGACACATCTCAATGCTTCCAGAATTGCCCTAATGAGGACACGATTAGGCGACATATGTGAACGAACCGGCCTTCTTTGCCCCTACGGGCCGGACACTCAAGCGTCCATGATAATCATGGGCGCTTTCTTTTTGCCTAGATCAGCTGAAGGCCAGCATGATCGTGATCATCGCCCCGAGGGCGACCGCGCCTATGGCGAAGCCAGCAACGGTAAGAGCATTGTTGCGGTCTCGGCGGTTCATAGGATCCTCCAGCCTATCCGCGATTTGCCCTGGCAACGCGGAATATGGGCGAATGTCTCTGTCCAGTTTGTCGCGCCGTCACAGGGAGGGGGGATCAGGGCAACAGCCCTCCTTTTCCTTGGCAAGACTTCAGGGCTTTACGCTGAGCGAGCATTGCTGGTCCCTGGCTGTTACATCGTCGGTGATCATCCAATGGATGATTTTCTCACCTTCATCGATCTCAAGCACCATTTCGAGAACCGAATTTTCCGCATAGACCCCGAAGAAGCCGTAGCGGCGCGATCCCCAGGAGGGGAGGCTGAAACGGTCGATCTCGTGGGTGAGGCCGTGGCAGCGCGACAGAGTCATGCGCAGCTCCTCCAAGCTGTATTTCGCCTGCAGAGGCGGGGCCAGAAGCTCTCGCAGCGCTGCTGCATCCCTCGCGTTGTAAACACGCAGGACGCTCTGGGAAACATCAATCACGGTATGAGGACCAACCTCGGCGGCTGCCATGTCCGTCAGCAGCAGGTTGGCTAGGACAGCGCCCACTCGCAAGAGCCTGCCGGACACCCCTGCCCGCCCGTCTCAGCGTTTGAAGATGGGGTGTTCCACCCGGTCGCCCGGCTTGATGCCCAGCTTGGACGCGGTGCCGGCGTTCAACTCGAGAACGGCCAGAACCGGTTCCCCGGACGGGATTGTGCGGGTCGAGAGCGGCTCGGTATTGGGGGCGATCCGGGCGATCGTCCCATCGGGCCGGATGAACAGCATATCGAGCGACAGATAGGTGTTCTGCATCCACATGGACACGGGCTCGACACGCCCGAAGTCGAACAGCATGCCCTGATCTGCCGGCATGGAGCGCCGGTACATCAGTCCCTGCGCCCGGTCCGCATCGTTGCGGGCGACTTCGACCCGGAAGGATTGCTTCTGGCTGCCCTGGGTGGCGATTGACAGGCTCTCAAGAGCCTGCGCGTAAACCGCACCGGCGAAAGTGGCCACAAAGCCGAGAGCCGGGAGGACCGGCTGCAGCCGCTTCAGCACGGATCGTCTCATCAATGAGAGTGCGGGAGGGCCATGTCGGCCAGACGAACCTCGGCAGCCATCAACCCCTTCGAGCCGTCGCCGAACCGCACGAAGACCCGCTCGCCGGGCTTTAATTCGGCGATTCCGTAACGGCGCAGGGTTTCCATGTGGACGAAGATATCCGGCTTGCCCTCGCCTTGCGTGAGGAAGCCGAAGCCGCGCAACCGGTTGAACCACTTCACGACCGCAGGCTCCAGGCCACTGGTCGGCACCACCTGGACATGGGTGCGCGGGAGCGGAAGCTCGGACGGGTGAAGCGCCGTCGACTCGTCGAGGGACAGGATGCGGAAGGCCTGCAGGCCCCGGGGACGCTGAACGGCCTCGACAACGATCCTGGCCCCTTCATTGGCGGCCTGGTAGCCGTCGCGGCGCAGGCAGGTCACATGAAGAAGGACATCCGGCATGCCGTTGTCGGGGATGATGAAGCCGAAACCCTTGGCCACATCGAACCACTTGATATGGCCGCTGACCTGGACGAGGTCGAGAGCGCCCTCCTCCGAGCCCGGGTGGGAAACCTCGCGGCGCCCTTGATCTAAGGAAGGATTCTCCTCACGGAGACTGAAAGAATTGGAGCCGTAATCGCCAGTCATGAAATAACCCAAACTCGAATCATGAACCCGATTCTTAAAAAGAGGATAACATCGTCCTGAATCAGGGGAAGCCAGAAACACACCTCATCGTGCGATGAAATTTCCAGCACGCTTCATGTTATTGAAATAACGAAGTAAATTTCGAGAAGAGTTCGCCGATTTCTGCATGGATCACCAGATCGGCGGCCTTGTCGAGAGGCGTCGGCTCCCGATTGACGAGGACGAGGCGCGCGCCGTTATCCTTCGCGAAGGAAGGAAACGTAGCAGCAGGAAAGACCACCAGCGATGATCAGGCCACGAGAAACAGGTCGCAGCTGGCGGCAAGCCTCCGCGCTCGCCGCATCGCTTCTTCCGGCATGGACTGCCCGAACGAAATGGTCGCCGACTTGAGAATGCCCCCGCAGACGATGCATTCCGGCGGATCGCCGTTCCTCTCGAAATGGTATCGCACCCAATCGAGCTCATGCCGGCGACTGCAGGACAGGCATTTGGCATAGGTGCCGTTGCCATGCAGCTCAATGACCTGATCCTCACCCAAGCCGGATGCCTGGTGGAGCCCGTCGATGTTCTGAGTGATGACCGCGGGCATCCGCCCTGAGGCGATCAACGACGCAAAGCCGATGTGACCGGCGCTCGGTTGAGCCCCGCGATAGAGATCGTCCATGGTGAACTTGCGCCGCCATGCCTCTCTGCGGGCTTTCGGACTCTCGAGAAACAGCGCGAACGGGATCGGCTTGTTGCGCATCCAAGGCGAGTCCGGCGACCGGAAATCAGGAATGCCGCTTTCCGTCGAGATTCCGGCGCCGGTGAAGCCGGCCACGATCCGGGCCTCTTGAATCATGTCCTGCAATGTGGCGATTGAAGCGATAAGGCTTTCGGTCATGTCTGTTCATCTAAGACTGGAAGATCAGGAAGGAACGCCCCTGCCCATGAGACATTCGGATGTGAAGGCCGGCCCCCTCCTGTCTCAAGCGATTGCAGTTCAACGGTGGGATGCGATCGACGTCGCCCGCGGCCTCGCGATCTTGGCGATGATCGTCTACCACTTCAGCTGGGACCTGAGCTTTCTGCAGCTCGTCGAAACGAACATCCTCGAGGTTCCGGCCTGGCGCTGGTTCGCGCGCGGCATCGCAGGCTCCTTTCTGATGCTTTCGGGCCTTGGCCTCGTTCTGGCTCATGCGAAGGGCTTTCATGGCGGGGCTTTCTTGAAGCGTCTCCTGAAGGTGGGCGGCGCGGCCCTCGCGGTCACCGTAGCGACGTACTTCGCCTTCCCCGACAGCTATATCTTCTTCGGCATTCTTCATTGCATCGCGGTGTCGGGTGTGCTGGCCCTGCCTTTCCTGAGGCTGCATCCGATTGCCACCTTGGCTGCCGCGATCCTCTGCCTCGTGGCGCCGCAGATTCTCACGAGTCCCGCCCTCGACGCCCCGTGGCTCGACTGGCTCGGTCTCGGAGCGGCGGATCCTGTGACCAACGACTATGTGCCGATCTTTCCCTGGTTCGGTCTCGTGCTGATTGGCGTGGCGGCAGGCCGGATTCTGTTGGCGCGTCAAGCCACCATGAGCCTTGCCGGGTGGCGTTCCAAAAGCCGTCTTTCACGACTGCTGATCTGGGCGGGGCGCAAGAGCCTGCCGATCTACCTCACCCACCAAATCATTCTGCTGGCCATTCTCTATGGCGTGCTGCAGATCGTCGGTCCCAACCGCATGGCCGAGGCACAGCCCTTCATGACCCAGTGCGAGGCCACCTGCCTGCAGAATGCACAGCCCCAGACCTGCCGGACCCTCTGCTCCTGCACCGTCGAAACCCTGCGCCAGACCGACCTTTGGCAGAAGGTGCTCAGCAACACCACGACGCCCGAGGACCAGACACGCATTTCACGGGCCGCTCAGCAATGCCTGCGCCAAAGCCCGCCATCCTAGTGGTATCCACAGGTCCAGCCGCAAGCATTTCGCTCGCCTGCCGCTCCGCATTTATTAACGGCTCAGCCCTGTTGGCATCCAGCCGATCCGTGGCACGCAGCAGTCGTTAAGTTGCTTCCTCTACGGCACGAATAGAAAAGTACTTACATTCCGCAACAAATCTCATGTTTTGCGGGAAATCTTATTGCCTATTTATATCATTTCGATAACCGGAGAAGAATATGCTTCATAGCTCCGCTGCGGAATATACCTGAGGACCCTCCTTTGAAGGCAAAAGTCGCCCAGCATGTCATCGCACTCTGCCGGTCAATCGACGGGGATAAAACTACCCCCATCGCCATAGATGTATCGCTAACCCGCACCCTTGCCTTCGACTCCCTGAAGCTCATGCAATTCTTTGCCGGGATCGAGCAACTGTACCCGGGCATTGCCCTCGAAGATTGGTTCATCGAACACAGCAGCGATGGGCAGGATACGCTCGGCAGCGCCGTCGCCTACATGACGCGGTTCCTCGCACCAAACCCCTGAGAGGTTGAAACCGGCCCTGCGCCTGTCCAACTAGTACCGGCCATCTGACAGCTGGTGTCCTTATGACCCAGCCGCACCCATGGGAGGCGAATTGTGCTGCGCGATTATCTGGCCGAACTCCCTCTCATCGCGATCCTGCGTGGCCTGAAACCTGAGAATGCAGAGGCCGTGGGCCATGCTCTGGTCGAGGCCGGCTTTCGGATCATCGAAGTTCCCCTCAACTCGCCCGAACCCTTCCGCAGCATCGAGATCCTCGCCAGAACCATGCCGCGGAACGTGCTCGTCGGCGCCGGCACGGTTCTGGATCCCGAGCAGGTGAACGGCATCCGGGACGTGGGCGGCAGGCTGATCGTCATGCCCCACGCGGATCTCGATGTCATCAGGCGGGCCAAGGAGCAGGATCTCATCTGCACCCCAGGCGTGGCGACACCGACAGAGGCTTTTGCGGCCCTCAAGGCTGGAGCCGACGCCATCAAGATCTTCCCCGCCGAGGCCGTCCCGCCCGCCGTCGTGAAAGCCTGGCGGGCCGTGCTGCCCAAGGATGCACTCGTCGTACCGGTCGGCGGCATCAAGCCCGACACCATGAAGCCCTATGTGGACGCGGGTGCCAACGGGTTCGGGCTTGGCTCGGCGCTGTTCACGCCAGCCATGCCGGTGGAAGAGATCGGCCGGAAAGCCCGGGATTTCGCCACGGCTTGGCAGGCCCTCAGGACGGCTTGAGCTCTTCCACGACCGTCATCCTGAAACATCGGCCAGGAACCCCTGAGAGCGAAAACCGTTCTCAGGAAGAGATGCCCCTTTGTTGGAGTTTGATGATGAAAAAGACGGTTTTAATCCTTGCGGCTTCGCTTCTGAGCACGGCTGCGTTTGCTCAGGACACCACGACGACCATCAAAAAGGAAGAAGGTATTCTGGGCAGCAAGACCACCATCGAGCGCAGCACGGAGCCGAGCACGACATCCTCCACGTCAGTGACGACCTCCACGTCGGGAAGCGTGGGCTGCACCTCGGAGACCAAGCAGAAGACCGACGAGTTCGGCGATACGACGACCAAGAAAAAGGTCGAGTGCTAGGCCGCTCACGCCCCTTCCTCAGCAGGGCCCGGCTCCTCACGCCGGGCCTTTCGCTTATCGGCGCCGGCCGCCGCGAAAGAACGGAACCGTGAGCAGGCGACGTCCTGTTTCGTCGGTGATCTCGAGTTCAATGTTGCCTGCATCGGCCAGCTCGTCGCGAAGCTCCTCGACCGTTGCCAGGGCTTCCGCCTTGGCCGCATCGAGATCGGGAAGCTCAACGCCCTCCTCGTCCTCATCGACGTCATGACCGTCCCGGATGTTGAAGAAATAGCGGGGCATGGTTCCAGCTTCATCCTGATCTGTGGCGGGAAAAACGCCGCCGCCGGCGGCAGGTTCAACCGAGAGCCTTGCGCCTCCTATACACATTCCTGTCCTGGACAACAGAGGCATCGGAACGGTGGAGCTTTTTTCTCGGTAGCGCGTTGATCCGCACGCCAAGGGCCTGTGCGGGTCAACCGTAGAGCGAAAACCATGATCCGTTCGTCCCTTACCCCGCTCGCGGCCTTGGCTGTTTTGACGGCCATCGGCACGTCCCCGGCCAGCGCCCAATCGGCCTGCGGCCCGCGCGAACAGCTCGTCAAGCTTCTGGCAGACCAGTACAAGGAAGATCCCGTCGGCATGGGCTTGTCACAGCCTGGGCAGATTCTGGAAGTCTTCGCATCCTCGAACGGTTCCTGGACCATGGTCATGACCATGCCGGACGGCAGAGCGTGCCTGATCGCCGCCGGCGATAACTGGGAAATGGTCACCAGGGTGAAGGGTAGCCCGGTCTGATTGACCGACAGGCTTCTTGTAGACCGATCCAACGCCGAAAACCGGTCGATTTCCCTCCTTGGAATAAGGTCCTGGACAACGGTCTTCACCGCTCTCGGTCACTTCACGGCGTGAGCCGCATGAGGCGATGCGCGACTTTGCTTGAGCCGGGATCAAGCTTCGAACCTACGATCCAAGCGGTGGATCTCGGCGAGCTATGCTTCTTGAGAGATCAGGCGTGGAAGTGCCTACAACTCTTTCAAAGTAGTACAGTTTTCGAGGAGGAAAGAAAGTGGCGCGCCCTAGGGGAGTCGAACCCCTCTCTCCAGCGTGAAAGGCTGGCGTCCTAACCGATAGACGAAGGGCGCGGGTCATTCGGGGCAGTGCCGCCGAAGTGGGCGAACCTATAGATGGGTTCGTGATGCATCGCAAGCACCCGATTTCAATTATTCGGGCCTTGCGGCATCCGCGATGCGAAGCTCGGCCTTTTCCCCGCCGCCCCACCGGTCGATGGAGAGCGTGCCCGCCACATGAATCGGGTTGCCGATGGCCTGAGACAGCACGTTGCCCAGCGGCTGGCCGGCAGCCCTGAAAGCGATCCCACCGATGAAGCTGCCATCGCCGCCGCGAAGCTTGACGCGCAGGTGGCCGCCGCTGCCGACCTCCCTCGCCTCGATTACCCGATGCTGCGGGAAGACGAATACAGGCTCGGGCTGGCCCTGGCCGAACGGCCCTGCCCGCTCCAGCGCCGTCACGATCGTTGGCTGAGCGCCTCCGGCGGTCAGGGTCGCGTCGATGGCGAAATTATCCCGCAGCCGCATCGCGCTTACCGGCTCGGAGAGCCTTTCAGTGACGAAATCCAGGAACCGTTGAAGGTTTGTGGCCTGGATCGTCACCCCGGCCGCCATGGTGTGGCCGCCACCTTTGATGGCAAGGCCGGCATCCACGGCTGCCCGCACGGCGTAGCCCAAATCCACGCCGGGCACGGAGCGGCCGGAGCCTGTGGCCGTGCCGTCCTGATTGAGCGTGAACGCGAAGGCAGGACGGCGGAAGCGCTCTTTGGTCCGGGCAGAGATCAGGCCGACGACGCCGGGATGCCACTCGGCCGAGGCGGTCACGAGAACAGGCAGGTCCGGCATCCGCTCGAGCACCATCATCGCCTGGGCCTCTGCCTCCGCGACGGCCACGACCTCGATGGCCTGCCGGTCCCGGTTCAGCCGGTCGAGTTCGGCGGCTAAACGGCCAGCCTGGACCGGGTCCTCGGTCAGGAGAAGCTTCGAGCCCAAGGCTGCATCGCCGATGCGCCCGCCCGCATTGATGCGAGGGCCGACGAGATAGCCTAGATGCCAGCTTTCCGGGGCTCCTGCGAGTCCTGCCGTGTCGAGGAGCGCCGCCAGCCCAACCCGGCGGCGGCTTCTCATAATCGCCAATCCCTGGCGCACGAAGGCGCGGTTGAGACCGAGGAGCGGCACCACGTCGGCCACCGTGGCAAGCGCCACGAGGTCGAGGCTGCCCATCAGGTCGGGCTCTGGACGGCCGTCGAAGAACCTGCGCGCGCGCAGGGTACGGTTGAGGGCGACGAGGGTCAGAAAAACCACACCCGCCGCGCAGAGATGCCCGAGGCCCGACAGGTCGTCCTGCCGGTTCGGATTCACGATGGCGAGCGCATCCGGCAACTGCTCGGGGGCTTGGTGGTGGTCGAGGACCAGCGGGTCGAGGCCAAGGCGGCGGGCTTCGGCCAGGGGCTCGATGCTGGCGGTGCCGCAATCGACGGTGACCAGAATATTGGCACCCTGTTCCTTCAGGGCCCTGATCGCATCCACATTCGGACCGTAGCCCTCCGTGATCCGATCCGGAATGTGGATGGCATATTCCACCCCACAGGCGCGCAGGTATTCGGCGAGCAGGGCCGCGCTGCAGGCCCCGTCCACGTCGTAATCGCCGAAGATCGCCACCTTCTCGCGCCGTGTCACCGCATCGGCGAGGCGGGAGGCTGCTGCCTCCATGTCGGTAAGTTTGTGCGGGTCGGGCATGAGATCCCGCAGACGCGGGTTCAGGAAGCCGTCCGTGTCATGGATGCCCACACCCCGGCCGGCGAGCACGCGGGCGAGCACATCGGGCAGGCCGTGGGTCTGGGCGATGGCGAGCGCAATGGTGCTCTGGGCGGCATCGCAGCGCTCGACCCAGGTGCGCCCGAGGGCGGAATTGGCAACGCCCAGGAATGGCTTGGGCAGGAGAAGAGGAGATGATTCGGTCACAGCGGGAGTCTTACCCGCGAATTGTGGTCAAAGCACCTTCCCCAGATCGCCACCCCCGGCGCGAAGGAGAAGGCCTCCGGTGTCACCCGAGCATATGCCGGTATTGGATAAAGCCGCTGCGGGAGGCGACCTTATCGTAGAGCGCCTGGGCAGCTGTGTTGGTCTCGTGGGTCAGCCAGTAGACCCGACTCGCCCCGTCCGCCCCCGCCCTCTCGTAGACCGCTTCGATCAGGGCCCGGCCAGCACCCTGACCGCGAGCCTCCTCTGCCGTGAAAAGATCCTGCAGGTAGCAGTAGTTGCCCATCGTCCAGGTGGAGCGATGATAAAGGTAATGCACGATCCCGACGATCCTGCCGTCGAGAACGGCCGCGAGGCCGTGCATGGGCTCAGCCGGATCGTTGAGCCGCCGCCATGTCTCCTCCGTCACCTCTGCTGCCAAGGAGGATTTGTAGAAGGCGAGATAGCCCTGCCAGAAGAGTTCCCAGGTCTGCCGGTCATCAGGGCGAAAAGGACGAATCTCGATCATCTGGTCCTCCTGGCCTCCACCATCATCACCCGGGGCTTGTTCCGGGAATCCTCGGCTTGAAGCATCCTAAAACGTAAATGGCCGGGACAAGCCCGGCCATGACGACAGCAGGTTCTGAACAGAATTAATCCAGGTGGAACTTCGACAGCTCCCGGTGCTCGCCGTAGATGCGGCGGACGGTGCCGGTGGCAGAGCGATACACCACGGTTTCTGTAGTGATCACCTCCTTGCCGAAGTGGACACCTTTCGTGAGGGCACTGTCGGTCACGCCGGTCGCCGCCACGATCACGTCACCGCGGGCGAGGTCCGTCATGTCGTATTTTTTGTTCGGGTCCGTCACGCCCATCTGGAGGGCGCGGGAGCGCTTCTCTTCCGTATCGAGGATGAGGCGGGTCTGCATCTGGCCGCCGATGCAGCGCAGCGCCCCAGCCGCCAGCACGCCCTCGGGCGCGGCGCCGATGCCAAGATAGATGTCGATGCCGGTCTCTTCCGGCTTCGTCGTGAAGATCACCCCAGCCACGTCGCCATCGGAGATCAGCCGGATGCCCGCGCCGGTCTTGCGGATGGCAGCGATGAGGTCTGCATGGCGCGGACGGTCGAGCACGAGGGCGGTTAGCTCGTTCACCTTCACGCCCTTCGCCTTGGCGAGGCTGTGCAGGTTTTCCTCCGGGCTCGCATCGAGATCGATGACGCCCGTGGGATAGCCTGGACCGACGGCGATCTTGTGCATGTAGACGTCGGGTGCCGCCAGCAATGTGCCTGCTTCAGCCATGGCCATCACGGCGATGGAGCCCGGCATGTCCTTTGCACAGAGCGTCGTGCCCTCGAGGGGGTCGACCGCGATGTCGACCTTCGGGCCCTGCTTGTTGCCCACCCTCTCGCCGATGAACAGCATCGGAGCCTCGTCGCGCTCGCCCTCGCCGATCACCACGGTGCCGTCGATCTGCAGCTTGTTCAGCTCACGGCGCATGGCATCCACGGCTGCCTGGTCGGCAGCCTTCTCGTTGCCGCGGCCACGGAGCCTAGCGGAGGCCACGGCGGCGCGTTCTGTCACGCGCACGAGCTCCAGGGTCAGAATGCGCTCGATGATCTGGCCCGGTTGGACGGTAATGCCTTGCGACATGGACGTGTCGTCTCCCTTATTGTGATTGTCGCCGGGCCGTAGGGCCCGACGTTAGGTTACTCGCGTTCGATGCGAATGACTTGGGGCGGCTCGGCAATAAGACCATCCCCCGTAATTTTTTCCAGGGCCGAGCGGATCGAAGCTTCCGTGGCCGCATAGGTGATGAGCACCAGCGGAACCGGGGCGCCCGAACGGCCGTGCGGATCCTTGGTTGCGGCGATTTCCGAGCGCTTCTGGAGAATGCTCTCGAGCGAGATGTCGCCCTCGGCCATGCGTGTCGCCACGCCGGCGGCAACGCCGGGGCGATCATGGACGGTGAGGCGGATATAGTAGCCGCCCTCGTGGCGCTGCATGGGCGCGCGGGGCGCCTTTTCCAGCCGGTCGATGGGGGCGCCGAAAAGGGGCTGCACATTGCCGGTTGCAACATCGGCAATGTCCGCCACCACGGCGGATGCGGTCGCATCGCCTCCGGCCCCCGGGCCGATCAGGGTCAGCTCGCGGACGGCATCGGCGTCGATGGTCACCGCATTCGTCACGCCCATCACCTGAGCGATGGAGGACGTGCGGGGTACCATGGTCGGGTGAACGCGCTGCTCGATGCCGGTCTTCGTGCGCTCAGCCACGCCCAACAGCTTGATGCGGAAGCCCAGCTCCTTGGCCATGGCGAGGTCGAGCGGCGTGATGGAGGAGATGCCCTCTACATAAATCGCTTCAGCGTCGATCTGCGTACCGAAGGCAAGGCTGGTGAGGATGGCAAGCTTGTGAGCCGTGTCGAAGCCTTCGACGTCGAAGGTCGGATCGGCCTCGGCATAGCCGAGGCGCTGGGCATCCTTCAGGCATTCCTGGAAGGTCAGGCCCTCTAGCTCCATTCGGGAGAGAATGTAGTTACAGGTGCCGTTGAGGATGCCGTAGAGGCGCGAGATCCGGTTGGCCGGCAGGGCCTCGCGCAGGGTTTTGATGATCGGGATGCCGCCGGCAACGGAAGCCTCGAAGGCGAGCGATACCCCCTTCTCTTCAGCGAGCCTCGCAAGCTCGATGCCATGCTTGGCGAGCAGCGCCTTGTTGGCCGTCACCACGTGCTTGCCGTGGGAGAGCGCCGTGCGCACCGTCTCCAACGCTGCTCCATCGGCACCGCCCACGAGTTCGACGACACAATCCACATCGGCAGTGCCGGCAAGCTCCACGGGATTGTCGAACCACGTGAAGCCTGAGAGGTCGAAGCCCCGGTCCTTGGACTTGTCACGGGCCGAAATGGCCACAACCTGAACGGGCTTTCCACCGCGCTGGGCGATGGCCTCATTCTGGCGGTCGAGGATGCGAATGACCGATGCGCCGACGGTGCCGAGGCCGGCAATACCGACCCGAAGGGGACGTGTCACGAACAGCAGCTCCTTGAAAATCTCGGGCTGCTTTTACGACCGCCAGGGTTCCATGTCCATGCAGACCGGCACCCTGGTCACAGGGATCGGTATGAATTCCTGCAATAGGTGTCAGACCCGTCGGACCATCGGGACGACGTTGTGGAGCGTCTGGTCCGCCTGATCGAAAAACTTGCGGATGTTGCGGGCGGCCTGGCGAATACGCTGCTCGTTCTCCACGAGGGCGATGCGCACATAGTCGTCGCCGTGCTCGCCGAAACCGATGCCAGGGGCGACCGCCACATCGGCCTTCTCCACCAGGAGCTTGGAGAACTCCAGGCTCCCCATGGAGCGGAACTTCTCGGGAATCTGCACCCAGGCAAACATAGACGCGGTGGGCACCGGCACGTCCCAGCCGGCCTTCGCGAAGGAATCCACCATCACGTCGCGGCGGCGCTTGTAGGTCGCGCGCATCTCGCGGATGCAGTCGTCCGGCCCGTTCAGCGCGGCGGTGGCCGCCACTTGGACCGGAGTGAAAGCGCCGTAATCGAGATAGGATTTCACACGGGCGAGAGCCGCCAGAAGCCGCTCGTTGCCGACAGCGAAGCCGATGCGCCAGCCCGCCATGGAGAAGGTCTTGGACATGGAGGTGAACTCCACGGCCACGTCCATGGCGCCGGGCACCTGAAGGATCGAGGGCGGCGGGTTCGATTCGTCGAAATAGACCTCGGAATAAGCAAGGTCCGACAGCAGGATCAGCTCATGCTTCTTCGCGAAGGCCACGAGGTCCCGGTAGAAGTCGAGGGAGGCCACATAGGCGGTCGGGTTCGACGGATAGCAGACCACAAGTGCCACCGGCTTCGGGATCGAGTGGGCCACGGCCCGCTCTGCGGCGACGAAGAAGTCGGGTGTCGGCTCGGCCGGGACCGAGCGGATGACGCCGCCTGCCATCAGGAAGCCGAAGGCGTGAATCGGATAGCTCGGATTCGGCACCAGAATCACATCGCCCGGCTCCGTGATCGCCTGGGCCATGTTGGCGAAGCCCTCCTTGGACCCAAGGGTCGCCACCACCTGGGTGTCCGGATTGAGCTTCACGCCAAAGCGGCGCTCGTAGTAGCCGGCCTGGGCACGGCGCAGGCCGCCGATGCCCTTGGAGGCCGAGTAGCGGTCGGTCCGGGGCTTGCCTACGGTCTCGACGAGCTTGTCGATCACGTGCTGCGGGGCCTGGAGGTCCGGATTGCCCATTCCGAGATCGATGATGTCCGCCCCGTTGGCCCGGGCGGCGGCCTTGATCCGGTTGACCTGCTCGAAGACGTAAGGCGGAAGGCGCTTGATCCGGTAGAAATCAGACATGGTTCTCGTCCCCGAGCGGAATCACATTATTCCGTATAGGCACTAAGGCCTTCTGTTGGAATTCGTCTTCTGGCGTGTCTGCTGCGACGTGTTGGCAGAGGAGTTGGCAGGCAGCCTGACAGGCTCAGGCGGTGGGGTCTTACCCAATTCCGCGGCGGCAGCACCCGCAGCTTCGTTCCGGGACCGCAATGCATCGAGTTCCGCCTCCGCGGCCTTGATCTCCTCCGCCGTGCGCGCCGGCGTCGGGCGCTCGGGGACGGGTGTGCCGATCGGCATGTAGTCGATATCGGCAGGCCTCGATCGCGCCACGAAATCGGGTGTTGGCGCCACCTGGGGACCGGCCCCGAGGGATGAGGCCACGTCCCGCACGGGATTGCTGCTGCAGCCTGCCACGCCACCTGCCGCCAACAGGATCAACACGAAGGCTGGGGCGCGAGGGATCGAAAGGAGCTTCATACGCATTTCTGATACCTAAGGATGGCAACATGACTCTGGCAAACCCAGCACATCGAACGCTAAGATGTCGGAAGTGCAGCCTGAGGGCAATGATGCTGCGATAGAGGGAGATCGCCTTATGGACAAGCCATATGGTGAAGAGAAGACTCAAGGCCCTATTCCGGACTTCGAGGAACTCTCCCATAATGTCACGCGGTTCATCGAGGGAGCCGGCAAAGCGGCCGCCGCCTACCTCAAGCCCGTGCAGGAAGGCAGAACCCTGTCCGAACCTCCGCCCGAAGCCTCGGAGGCGATCAAGTCCCTGACCCGGGTGGCCGAAGCCTGGATGACCGATCCGCAGAGGAGCCTGGAAGCCCAGACCCGCCTCGGCACCCAGTTCATGAGCCTCTGGGCTTCGACACTGAAGCGTGCTCAAGGGGAGCCTGCCGAGCCGGTGGCCGAGCCCGAGCCCAAGGACAACCGCTTCAAGGATCCCGAATGGTCGGAGAACCCGATCTTCGATTTCCTGAAGCAGGCCTATCTTATCTCCTCCCGCTGGGCGGAGGATCTGGTGGAGAATGCGGATGGCCTCGACGAGCGCACCCGCCACAAGGCGCAGTTCTATCTCAAGCAGCTCTCAAGCGCCCTCTCACCCTCCAACTTCCTCCTGACCAATCCCGAACTGATCCGCGAAACCATGCGTGAGAACGGGGCCAACCTCGTACGCGGTATCACGATGCTGGCGGAGGATATCGAAGCAGGTCAGGGCGAGCTTAAGATCCGCCAGTCCGATCCGAGCAATTTCAGGATCGGCGTCAACATCGCCAACACCCCGGGCAAGGTGATCTTTCGCAATGATCTCATCGAGCTGATCCAGTATACGCCAACCACCGAGAAGGTGCTCAAGCGCCCGCTCCTGATCGTGCCGCCGTGGATCAACAAGTTCTACATTCTCGACCTCAACCCCGAGAAAAGCTTCATCCGCTGGGCGGTCGCGCAGGGCCTCACAGTTTTCTGCATCTCATGGGTCAATCCGGCCGAGCAGCATGCGGAGAAGGGCTTCGAGCATTACATGCGCGACGGCATTTTCGCGGCGCTCGACGCGATCGAACAGGCGACCGGCGAGAAGAAGGTGACGGCCATCGGCTACTGCGTCGGCGGAACGCTGCTCGCCACGACCCTGGCCTACATGGCCGCCAAGCGGGACAAGCGCATCGACAGCGCAACGCTCTTCACCGCGCAGGTGGACTTCACCCATGCGGGCGACCTGAAGGTGTTCGCCGGAGAGCAGGAGGTCCAGAACTTGGAGACCTCCATGAGGAAGCGCGGATACCTTGAAGGATCGCGTATGGCCAACGCCTTCAACATGCTGCGGCCCACCGATCTGATCTGGCCCTACGTGATCAATGTCTACATGAAGGGCAAGGCGCCGCTGCCCTTCGACCTGCTCTACTGGAACGCGGACTCGACCCGGATGCCGGCGGCCAATCACGCCTATTATCTGCGCAACTGCTACCTCGAGAACAAGCTCGCGAAAGGACAGATGGAGCTTGCGGGCGTGAAGCTCGATCTCAAGAAGGTGAAGGCGCCGATCTTCAACCTCGCCACCAAGGAAGATCACATCGCCCCTGCCCGCTCGGTCTTCGTCGGCTCGAAGGCCTTCGGCGGGCCGGTCCATTACGTGCTCGCCGGATCCGGGCACATCGC
>JAJFBI010000307.1 GCA_020697385.1 Microvirga sp.
AGCGGCGGGCCGCCCGTCGCGCCGCCCAAGCGCCAGGGCTTCGGCTCGCGCCTCATCCGCCGCAGCATCGAGGGTGAACTCGGGGGCTACATGGTGCTGAACTTCGCCGAGAGCGGTGTCGCCTACGACATTTCCGTTCCGCTGAGCCCGCCGGCTAGCGCAGCAGCATAGACAGCAGGCGGTTCATGCGGCTGCCATAGGGAGCCTGCGTCATGCCGGCTCCGTTGAAGCGCGCCTGCCGGAACACGGATCGGGCATGGCTGAAAGTCCTGAAACCCGCCTCGCCGTGATAGGCGCCCATGCCGCTCGCCCCCACCCCGCCGAAGGGCAGCTCTTCCTGCACACAATGCAGCAGCGTGTCGTTGATCGCGACGCCACCGGATTGTGTCTTGGCGAGAACCTGCTCAGTGGTCGCTTTGTCATGGCTGAACAGGTACAGCGCAAGGGGATGCGGACGCGCGCAGATGAAGCGGCAGGCCTCTTCGACATCGTCATAGACGACGACCGGGAGGATGGGGCCGAAGATCTCCTCCTGCATCGCTTGCGCATTGTCTGGCACATCGGTCAGCACGACGGGCGCGAGCTTGCACTGTGCTGCATCCAGCGCCTCGCCGCCCGGATTGATCTCGTGCACCTCTGCGCCGCGCTCCCGCGCATCGTCGATCAAGTGGCGAAGGCGCGCATGATGGCGTTCGCTGATGATCGCTGTGTAATCGGGATTGGCCGCAAGCGTCGGATAGAGCTTCGAGACCGCATTCCGATAGGCTGCGACGAACGTTTCTTGCTTGTCACGCGGCACGAGCACGTAGTCGGGCGCGATGCAGGTCTGGCCTGCATTGAACAGCTTGCCGACGGCGATCCGTTCCGCAGCCTTTTCGACCGGATAGTCCGATGCGATCAGCGCAGGCGATTTCCCTCCCAGCTCCAGCGTCACAGGCGTAAGATTGTCGGCCGCCGCCTGCATGACGTGGCGCCCGACCGGGCTTGAACCGGTGAAGAGCAGGTGATCGAACGGGAGATGCGTGAACGCCTTCGCGACATCCGGCCCGCCCTGAACCACAGCCACTTCGGTCGGGTCGAAGACCTCCGCGATAACCTTCTCCATGAGCGCGGAGGTGCGTGGCGTGATCTCGGAGGGCTTGATCATGACCCGATTGCCCGCAGCCAGTGCTCCGGCAAGTGGCGAGAGCGCAAGCTGGACCGGATAGTTCCATGGACTCACGATGCCGACAACGCCGAGCGGCTGGTAGAGGATGCGCCCGGAGCCGGGCTGGAACATCCACTGGATCGGCCGTCGCCGAGGCTCCATCCATCGACGGAAGTTTTTGCGTGCATGGCGAAGGCTCGCGATCACGGGATAGATATCGGCAAGCTTCGACTCGTGCGGGGAGCGATGCCCGAAATCGGCCGCGATGGCCGTCGTAAAATCATCTGCATAGCGCACGAGCGCGTCGGCGAGCGCGCCGAGAGCCTCCTCACGCCGTTCAGGAGACAGGCCGCCCTGCTCCCTCCAGGCACGCTTCTGGGCATTGTAACAACCCTGCAGCCGGTCTTTCACCGGATTGGGAACGGCGTCATGCACGGGTCGAAGGCTCCTCTCAGTCCAGGCCATGATATGGCGGAGGAAACATCATTCTCAACACGGCATCGGCCAGAATGGATTGACGGGGCGTGAGAGATCGCAAGGATGAGCCCTCTGACCTGTGCCCTAGGAGAACGACACTGAACAGCCCCGCCCCCGTGCTGTCGATCGAGAATCTCTCCATCGGCCTTCCCGCCCTGGCCGATCGCCAGCACGCGATCAGGAACCTGTCGCTCTCCATCAATCCGGGCGAGACCCTGTGCGTTGTCGGCGAATCCGGCTCCGGCAAGTCCATGACCGCCATGGCGACCATCGGCCTGCTGCCGGGCGGCGTCGAGGTCCTGTCGGGCACGATCAAGCTGGGCGGGCGCGATCTTCTCGCCCTCGACGAGACCGGCTGGTGCGATGTTCGCGGCCGCGAGGTCGGCACCGTGTTCCAGGAGCCGATGACCTCCCTCAACCCGGTGATGCGGGTGGCGGATCAGATTTCGGAGACTTTCCGCGCTCATGGGCTGCTCTCGCCATCCGAGCGGGACAGGCGCGTGCTCGATCTCCTCAAGGAAGTGCATCTTCCCCATCCTGAGTTGATCGCCAGAGCCTATCCGCACCAGCTCTCCGGCGGACAACGCCAGCGGGTGATGATCGCCATGGCGCTCGCTCTCGAGCCCAAGCTCCTCATCGCCGACGAGCCGACCACCGCTCTCGATGTGACCACCCAGGCCCAGGTGCTGAAGCTCATCGACAACCTGCGCCGCAAGATGGGCACGGCGGTGCTGTTCATCACCCATGATTTCGGCGTGGTAGCGGAGATCGCCGACCGGGTGGCGGTGCTACAGCAGGGTGAACTCGTCGAGGAAGGACCTGTCGAAGAGGTGCTCACCCGCCCGAAGCACGCCTATACCAGGCGCCTCCTGGCAGCAGTGCCCTCGCTGACGCCCCCTGCCCCCAAGCCGCTGGCTGGCGAACCCATCGCCCTGAAGGTTCACGACCTCACCAAAACCTATGGCGGCCGCGGGTTCTTCCGCAAGAGCCGCGAGGTCCAGGCAGCCGACGCGGTGAGCTTCGACATCCGCCGCGGCGAGACGCTCGGGCTCGTCGGCGAATCCGGCTCCGGCAAGTCGACGGTGGGGCGCTGCGTGCTGCGGCTGATCGAGCCGGACGGCGGCGGCATCACCATTGGCGATCTTCCCTTCGGCACCCTATCCCAGCGCGACCTGCGGCCCCACCGGCGCAAGATCCAGATGGTGTTCCAGGATCCCTTCGCATCCCTGAACCCGCGCCGCACGGTGGGTCGCATCATCGCCGAGGGGCCGGTCACGCAGGGAACGGACCCGGCCAAGGCTCTCGACGATGCCTGCATCCTGCTGGAGAAGGTCGGACTCCCGTCCCAGGCTATCGACCGCTATCCGCACGAGTTCTCCGGCGGCCAGCGCCAGCGCATCGGCATCGCGCGTGCGCTCGCCATGAGGCCGGACGTGCTGGTGGCGGACGAGGCCGTCTCGGCCCTCGACGTGTCGGTTCAGGCCGAGATCCTGAAGCTCCTGAAAGGCCTTCAGGAGGAATTCGGCCTTGCCATTCTGTTCATCACCCACGACCTGAGGGTTGCCGCCCAGATCTGCGACCGCGTGGCAGTCATGCAAAAAGGGCGGATTGTGGAAATGGCCGAAACCGCGCAACTCTTTGCGCATCCGCGGGACGCCTATACCCGCCAGCTCCTGGCCGCCGTGCCGGGCATGCATACGATGATTTAGGGAGACGACACCCGTGAACGATCAGGTCAGCGCAAAAGTCGCGCCCAACATGGTGTTCCAGAATTTCATCGGCGGGCGCGACCGCCCCGCCTCCGACGGCATGACACTGGATGTGTTCTCGCCTGTCGACGGTGCGCTCTTCGCCCGCATCGCCTCCGGCACATCTCAGGACATCGACGAGGCCGTGAAGGCCGCCCGTGCGGCGTTCGAAGGCGCCTGGGGCAAGCTGACTGCAACCGAGCGTGGGCGCCTGCTCATGAAGCTCGCAACCGCCGTGGAGGCGCACGCGGACGAACTCGCGCTTCTGGAAAGCCGCGACAACGGCAAGCCCCTGCGCCAGTCGCGTGCTGATGCGATTGCGCTCGCCCGCTATTTCGAATTCTACGGCAGCGCCGCGGACAAGCTGCATGGGGATGTGATTCCCTATCTCAACACGCATTTCATCGGCGTCGAGCGGGTGCCGCACGGGGTGACCGGGCATATCGTGCCCTGGAACTACCCGATGCAGATTTTCGGCCGCTCGGTGGGCGCGGCGCTGGCCGCCGGCAACGCCACCGTGGTGAAGCCCGCCGAGGACGCGTCGCTGACGATCCTGCGCGTCTCGGCGCTCGCCCGCGAAGTCGGCTTCCCGGACGGCGCGCTCAATGTGGTGACGGGCCTTGGCCGCACGGCGGGCGCGGCGCTCGCCGGTCATCCCGGCATCGATTTCCTGTCCTTCACCGGCAGCCCCGAAACCGGCACGGCCGTTCAGGTTGCCGCGGCGCAAAACCACGTGGGAGTGACCCTCGAACTCGGCGGCAAGTCGGCCCAGGTGGTGTTCGACGATGCGGACTTGGAGCGGGCTCTGCCCACGCTGGTGAACGCGATCATTCAGAACGGAGGCCAGACCTGCTCGGCCGGCAGCCGCCTGCTGATCCAGCGCGGCATCTTCCAGGATGTGGTCGACGCAGTGTCTGAGCGTTTCCGGGCCTTGCGTGCCGGCCACCCGGAACACGAGCCCGATCTTGGCCCCATGATCAATCAGGCGCAGCAGCGCCGCGTGCTCAATTATCTGGAGCGCGGTCGCAACGAAGGCCTCACCATCGTGGGCGAGGGCGTGGTGGCGCTCGACGCGCCTCCCGGCGGCTATTACGTGGCCCCCACGTTCCTCGCCCCCGTTCCGCACGAGAGCATCCTGACCCAGGAAGAGGTGTTCGGTCCTGTCCTAGTGGCGACGCCCTTCGACGACGAGGCGGAGGCCATCCGGCTCGCGAACGGCACGCAATACGGTTTGGCGGCCGGTGTTTGGAGCCGGGACGCAATGCGCTCCACCCGCGTCGCCCGCTCC
>JAJFBI010000308.1 GCA_020697385.1 Microvirga sp.
GAAAGGCTGGTTCCTTTCATGGGACGCGCTTGCGGAGCAGCTGATTCCCTATGTCGCGGATATGGGCTTCACCCATATCGAGTTCCTCCCGATCTCCGAGCACCCCTACGACCCGAGCTGGGGATATCAGACCACCGGCCTCTACGCGCCCTCGGCGCGCTTTGGCGATCCGGCAGGTTTTGCGCGCTTCGTCGACGGCGCACATCGCGCCGGCCTTTCGGTGCTGGTCGACTGGGTGCCCGCCCATTTCCCGACGGATGAGCATGGCCTTGTCCGGTTCGACGGGACCGCGCTCTACGAGCATGAAGACCCGAGGCTTGGGTTCCATCCCGACTGGAACACGGCGATCTACAATTTCGGGCGCCGCGAGGTTTCCGCCTTCCTCGTCAACAACGCCCTGTTCTGGGCCGAAAAATATCATGTCGACGGTCTGCGCGTCGATGCCGTCGCCTCGATGCTTTATCGCGATTATTCGCGCAAGGCCGATGAATGGATTCCCAACCAGGAGGGCGGGCGCGAGAATTGGGAGGCCGCCGAGTTCCTTCGCGGAATGAACCGGGCGCTCTACGGCAATCATGCCGGGATCGTCACCATCGCGGAGGAAAGCACCTCCTGGCCGGGTGTCACGCACCCCGCGCATGCCGCAGGGCCGCGCACCAGTCTCGGCTTCGGCCTCAAGTGGAACATGGGCTTCATGCACGACACGCTCCAGTACATGGCGCGTGATCCGGTGCACCGCAAATTCCACCATAACGACATCACCTTTGGGCTGACCTACGCCTTTTCAGAAAACTTCGTCCTGCCGCTCAGCCATGACGAAGTGGTTCATGGAAAAGGCAGCCTGCTGAGCAAGATGAGCGGAGACGATTGGCAGAAGTTCGCCAATCTACGTGCCTATTATGGACTGATGTGGGGGTATCCGGGCAAGAAGCTGCTTTTTATGGGCCAGGAATTCGCCCAGCGCCGGGAATGGTCGGAAGAGCGGGCTCTCGACTGGGAACTGCTCGATGCGCCCGCGCATGAAGGCGTCCGGCGCCTGGTCCGCGATCTCAATCGCCTTTATCGGGCGCGGCCCGCGCTTCACGCCCGCGATTGCGAAGCCGAAGGGTTCGAATGGCTTGTGGTCGACGACGCCGAGGCGTCGGTTTTTGCATGGCTGCGCAAGGCGCCGGGCGAAAAGCCGATGGCCGTCATCTGCAACATGACCCCCATGGTCCATCCGAGTTACCGGCTGCCTCTGCCCCACAACGGCACCTGGCGGGAAGTGCTGAATACCGATTCTCATCTTTATGGAGGCAGTGGGCAGGGCAATGCAGGCGCTGTCGATGCCGGGTTTGGCGCGGCGCTGGTGACCTTGCCGCCGCTAGCAACTCTCGTTCTGGAATACGAATGATGACAACAAGTTAGGGAGATGTCGATGCATATTCCCAAGGGGCAATCGCCGCTGGCTCGCGAAGCCATGGCCTATGTACTGGCCGGAGGACGCGGCAGCCGGCTGATGGAACTGACGGACCGGCGGGCAAAGCCTGCGGTCTATTTCGGCGGGGTCAGCCGGATCATCGACTTCGCGCTCTCCAACGCGATCAATTCGGGCATCCGCCGCATCGGAGTCGCCACGCAATACAAGGCGCATTCCCTGATCCGCCATATGAACCGTGCATGGAATTTCATGCGGCCGGAACGCAATGAGAGCTTCGATATTCTTCCGGCCTCGCAGCGTGTCTCGGAGACGGCCTGGTACGAGGGGACCGCAGACGCCGTCTACCAGAATATCGACATCATCCAGTCCCACGCGCCGAAATACATGGTCATCCTTGCCGGCGACCATATCTACAAGATGGACTACGAACTGATGCTGCAGCAGCACGTCAACGCGGACGCGGACGTGACGGTCGGTTGCCTCGTCGTGCCGCGGATGGAAGCGACCGGCTTCGGGGTGATGGCGGTCGACGAGAAAGGCCTGATCACTCAGTTCGTCGAAAAGCCGAAGGACCCTCCAGGTATTCCCGGCGATCCCGATCATGTCCTCGCTTCGATGGGCATCTATGTCTTCAAGACCGATTTCCTCTTCGAACAACTGCGCCGCGACGTAGCCGATCCGAATTCTAAGCGCGATTTCGGCGGCGACATCATCCCCTATATCGTCAAGCACGGAAAGGCGGTGGCGCACCGTTTCACCGACAGCTGCATCCGCGCTGCCGAAGAAATCGAGGAATATTGGCGCGATGTGGGCACACTCGACGCCTTCTTCGAGGCAAATCTCGACCTCACCGACACCGTGCCCAAGCTCAACTTGTACGACCGTGATTGGCCGATCTGGACCGACCAAATCGTCGCTGCACCCGCAAAGTTCGTCCATGACGCAGACGGACGCCGCGGCCAGGCGATCTCGTCACTGATCAGCCAGGGCTGCATCGTTTCGGGCGCGACGGCGCGTCGCAGCCTGCTCTTCACCGGCGTCAAGTTCGGGAGCTATTCGAGCGTCGAGGAGGCGGTGATCCTCCCCCATTGCAATATCGGTCGCTCCGCGCGGCTGTCGCGGGTGATCATCGATTCCGGGGTGCGTATTCCCGAGGGGTTGGTAGTCGGCGAGGATCCGGAACTCGACGCGCGTCGTTTTCGCCGCACCGAGAGCGGCGTGTGCCTGATCACCAAGAAGATGATCGAGGCGCTAGAGTCGTGACGATGGCGCGTCGTGTCCTCTCGGTCGCCTCTGAGGCTGTACCGCTCATCAAAACCGGCGGGCTCGCCGATGTCGCTGGTGCGCTGCCGGGAGCTCTCGCGTCCCACGGCGTGACGATGACGACTTTGTTGCCGGGTTTCCCCGCGGTGATGCTAGGGGTCAAGCGCCCCAAGGTGCTCCACCGCTATAAGAGCCTGCTCGGCGAGCCAGCACGGCTCGTCGCTGGCAAGCTCGGCGCCCATCCTCTCATCGTACTCGACGCGCCAGGCCTTTTCGCGCGCGACGGTGGTCCGTATTCCGATCCGGCCGGTCAGGACTGGGAGGATAATTGGCGCCGATTCGCCGCTTTCGGCCGAGCAGCGGCGGATCTGGTGGGAGGGTTGGTCGAAGGTCTGGAATTCGATCTCGTTCACGCGCACGATTGGCAGGCAGGGATGGCCCTCGCCTATCTGCGCTTCGCGCCTGTCGCGAACAGTGCGCCCAAACCCTCCGTGATGACCATCCACAACATGGCCTTTCAGGGCTATTTCCCGGAGCAGATCTTCGGAGAGCTTGGCCTGCCCGCCTCGGCCTGGTCGATCGAAGGCGTGGAGAGCTATGGCGGCGTCGGTTTCCTCAAGGCGGGAATGGAGGCCGCCAGCCTCATCACGACGGTGAGCCCTACCTATGCCCGCGAAATCCGCCAAGGCGAGTTCGGCATGGGCCTGGATGGTCTGGTGCGTAGCCGCGGCACCCGCGTTCGCGGAATCCTGAACGGGATCGATACAGCCGAGTGGAACCCTGTTGGGGATCCGTACCTCGCGCGCAACTATTCCCACAGGACGCTCGCCGCCCGCGCGGCCAACAAGCGTGCGCTTGAGGCCGAGTTCGGGCTCGAGCCGGGCGAAGGACCTTTATTCGTCGTTGTCAGCCGCCTGACCTGGCAGAAGGGCATGGACGTGCTGGTCGAGGTGCTCGACCATCTGGTTAGAGTTGGCGGACGGCTTGCCTTGCTAGGCTCGGGCGACGAGGCGACCGTCGAGGGGCTCAAGGCCGGAGCCGCGCGCCATCCCGGGCGGATCGGTCTGAAAATCGGCTATGACGAGGGCCTCTCGCACCGCCTCCAGGCCGGGGGAGACGCGATCCTCGTGCCGAGCCGGTTCGAACCCTGCGGCCTCACCCAGCTCTACAGTCTCGCTTACGGATGCGTGCCCGTGGTCGCCCGAACCGGCGGGCTCGCCGATACGGTCATCGACGCGAACCTTGCGGCACTCGATGCGGGCACGACGACTGGCGTCCAGTTCAATGGCGTGACCCATGCGGAGCTCGCCGACGCGATCGACCGTACCTTGCAGCTTTGGCGTAGCCCGGCCGCGTGGCGGCAACTCCAGCGCAACGGCATGAAGGCCGATTTCTCCTGGGTGCAGAGCGGCAAGGCCTACGCCGAACTCTATCGTGAACTGACAGGGGCAATGGGATGAACGTTCAAACTCATGCGACCGCTCCTTTCGCAGGACAGAAGCCCGGGACTTCGGGCCTCCGGAAGAAGGTCCGCGTTTTCCAGCAGCCGAACTATGTCGAGAACTTCATCCAGTCCGTATTCGATGTTGTCGAGCGTGCTCCCGGTACGACGCTGGTCATCGGTGGCGACGGCCGCTTCCACAACCGCGTCGTCATCCAGCAGGCGATCCGCATGGCTGCGGCCAATGGCTATGCTCGCGTGCTGGTCGGACAAGGAGGCATTCTTTCGACGCCGGCTGCTAGCAACATCATCCGCAAACATGGTGCAAGCGGCGGGCTTATCCTGTCGGCTAGCCACAATCCGGGCGGGCCGGACGAGGATTTCGGGATCAAGTATAACGTGGCCAATGGCGGTCCGGCGCCTGAGAGCGTGACCGACGCGATCTTCGCGCGCACCCAGACGATCGACCGCTGGCTGGCGACCGACACGCCGGACATAGATCTTGGGAAGCTGGGCGCCGTGCTGGTCT
>JAJFBI010000309.1 GCA_020697385.1 Microvirga sp.
GGCTTTGCGGGCCACGGCATTCTCCTATGATCGGCTGCTTTTCTTGGCTCCAGGTGCATCGGTATCGGTCTTCTCGAGACCTTCCCGCTGATCGTTTCCGGTCAGGCTCCGATTGCCAGCGGAGCGCTCATCTTGCTCGGCATTGCCCCGGCCGCCCAGGCCGGGGTGTACGATGCTGGTATTCACGCTCTGCTCGGCCAAGCCCTCGGGGCGATCAGCGCCTTTGCCGGGCATGATCTCAGCCGCCGCTCTGGATATCGCGGCGGTGCGCGCCGGAGCCCGTGCCCTGCTGATCCTTGAGGGCATGCTCGCAACGGTCCACATGGCTTGCGGCACGCTGCTGCATTTCCTGCGCGTTGTGGCAGGGATCGCTTACGTCTTGCTGGCAGAACTGGCACTTCATGATGGCCTCCTTCAGGCACGAACAGGAGGCCAACGTGAGGGCGCTATGAGGGTTCCGGGCTTGTTTAGAAACTTTCCATCCAGCAATCCCAGCCTCAACCGTAGAGATAGCGTGGCAGCCAGAGGCCAAGATCCGGGAAGATATAGAACATGGCCATGGCGACGATGACGAGGAATAAGAACGGCATCACGCCGGCGAAGATATCGTTGATGCTCACATGCGGAGGCGCGATGCCCTTCAGGTAGAAGGGCGCCATGGCAACAGGCGGCGACAGGAACGATGTCTGGATGTTGAGGGCGATCAAGATGCCGAAGAAGATCGGATCAATGCCGAAATTGTCGAGAAGCGGCAGGAAGATCGGCACGAAGATCACGACGATCTCGGTCCATTCCAGCGGCCATCCCAGCACGAAGATGATCACCTGGGTGAGGATCAAAAACCAGAACGGCGAGAGGTTCAATGCCGTGACGAAGTTCTCTACCGGCTGATGGCCGCCGAGAAAGGCGAAGATCGACGAGAAGATGAACGATCCGACGAAGAGCCAGCACACCATGGCGGAGGTGCGGGCAGTGAGGATGACCGACTCCCTCAGCTTGCCGAACGAGAGGGAGCGATAGGCCGCCGCGAGCAGCAGGCTGCCGAGGGCGCCGACGGCTGCGGCTTCGGTCGGGGTCGCGATGCCGAAGAAGATGGCGCCCAACACCGACAGGATGAGCAGTGCCAGCGGGAAGAACGATGTGGCCAGCGACCAGATGACCTTGGCGAGAGGAACCTTGCGCTCCTCTGGCGGAAGCTTGGGGGCCAGACTCGGATTGAGGGCGCAGCGGACGATGACGTAGAACGTGTAGAGCGCGGCCAGCATGAGGCCCGGGAAGAGGGCGCCCGCATACAGCTTCGGCACCGAGACGCCGGCGGTTGCGCCATACAGGATGAGGAGCACGCTCGGGGGAAGGAGAATGCCCAGGCACCCGCCGGCGCAGACGACGCCTGCGGAAAGCCGCACGTCGTATCCTGCCTTCAGCATGGCCGGGAAGGCGAGGAGACCCATGAGGGTCACCACTGCACCGACGATGCCCGTCGCGGTCGCGAAGAGTGCGCAAGTGACCAGCGTCGCTATGGCAAGCGAGCCGGGAAGGCCCCCGATGGCGATCTGGATCGAGTAGAACAATCGGTCGAGGATGTTCGCCCGCTCGATGATGTAGCCCATGAAGACGAAGAGCGGGATGGCCACGAGAGTGTCGTTCGTCATCACCGAATAGGCGCGCTGCACCACGAGGGCGAACACGATGTCGCCCATGGCGAAGTAGCCGAAACCGAACCCAAGGGCCATCAGCGTGAACGCGATGGGAAATCCCAGCATGATGAACACCACGAACAGGCCGAGCATCACAACGCCCAGTTCGGGATTCCCCAGCCCCCACGATGCCAGCATCAGATGACCCCCCTGGTGAGGCCTTGTTGCTCGGCCTGTTCGAGAATGAGCTTTTCGGTTTCTTCCACGTCATGCAGGCGCTGCGGCCATTCGCCGGTGCGCAGGCAGTGGATGCAGCGGATGACCTCGGCGACGCCCTGGAAGGCCATCAGCACGCCTGCGAGAGGGATCAGCGCCTTGAAGGGATAGATCGGCGGCCCGTTCGGCGAGTTCATGGAGTGCTCGTTCATCATCCATGACATCTGAGAGAATGGAATGCCGGCATAGACGAGAGCGAGAATGCCGGGAAAAAAGAACAGGAAGTAGAGAAGCAGATCCAGTCCTGCCTGCCGGCGCGGCCGCCAGTTGCGGTAGAGGAAGTCGCCTCTCACGTGGCTGTTGCGCGCGAGGGTGTAAGGCCCTGCGATCATGAAGAGAAGGCCATAGAGCATATAGCTCGCGTCGAAAGCCCACTCGGTCGGCGCTCGCAGCACGTAGCGCGAGAACACCTCGTAGCAGACCGCGAAGGTGAGGGCGAGGATCGCCCAGGCAATGGTCTTGCCGATGAAGGTGTTGATGCGGTCGATGAAATAGACGAAGCGCATAGGCGAGGCCCTTTTTGGAAGCCTGCGGGACACCAGCGCATCGTGCGGAAAAGTGGATCCGGTTTTCCGCACGATGCGCAGCTTAAGAAGGTAAGCATCGGATGGATCCCAAAAGTGCAAGTCCACTTTTAGGTCCGATGCTCTGCGAGGGCGGCATCATGCGTGCCGCCCTCGTCGTTAAGAAAGCCTCAGATGGCGGACGTGCCGGCCATTCATTCCTCAGGTGGTCTTGAAGAAATGGTCGTAGGCCATGTCTCGCGAGGGTTCGTTCAGGCGTTCATAGGCATAGGTCCGTTGCACCCAGGCCTTCTGGCTGTCGATCACCTTCTTGAAGAAGGCATCCTTCGAGAACTCTTCGATGACCTTGTTCCAAGCATCGAGCTGCGCCTTCAGCACCGAGTCCGGGGTCTTCTTCACCTGGACGCCGCGTCCGCGGATGGCCTCCAGATCCTTCGAATATCGGTCGAGCGCCTTCCAGGACATGTCGGCAGAAGCCGACTCCGCCGCATACTTGATGATCGCCTTGACCTCAGCGGGCTGCGCATCGAACTTCGCCTTGTTGAAGATGAGCTCGAAGGTTTCACCGGACTGGTGATAACTCTGGAGCATCAGGTTCTTCGACACGTCGGGGAAGCCGAGAATGAGGTCGGAGGAAGGGTTGTTGAACTCGGCGCCGTCGATGACGCCGCGCTCCAGCGCCGGCACGATTTCGCCGCCGGCCAGGATGGTGACGGCCGCGCCGAGCTGGCGGTTGAGGTCGGCCGCCAGTCCCACCGTACGATACTTCAGGCCCTTGAACGCATCGGCCGAGGTCACCTCGCTCTTGAACCAGCCGAGCGGCTGGGCCGGCATGGGGCCCGACAGGAAGCCGACGATGTTGAGCTTCAGGATCTGCTGCTGCAACTCGTTGTAGAGATCGTAGCCGCCGCCGTAGTTCATCCAGCCCAGGAACGAGTTGGCGTTCCAGCCGAAGGACGGGCCGGTGCCGAAGAGGGCGAAGGCCTTGTTCTTGCCGTACCAATAGGCTGAGACGCCATGGCCGCCGTCGAGAATGCCGGCATGGACGGCATCCTGCAGCTGGAAGGCAGGAACCACCGCGCCCGCGGCGAGGACATCCATTTTCAGACGCCCGCCGGACATGTCGTTCACACGCTTGGCGAAGTCATTGCAGAACTCGTGGAAGATGTCGCGGTTCGGCCAAGTGGACTGGAATTTCCAGGTGGCTGTTTGGGCTCTGGAGACCTGAGGTGCGGCGACCGTTGCGGCTGCTCCCAGGCCGGCGACTTGCAGGAACCGACGGCGAGACTGCTTGGATGCACCCGGAGTCTGAGACGCTGATGATTTGTCTTTTTTCACTGCTTCCTCCCTTCAACCTTATCATTGTGAAGGACCGCGTTTTCTTATGCTGGAACGCGTTATTCCGCAGAGGATGGTGTGTCATTTCCCCTATGACTTCAAGGGGTGCAGGTGGAGACGCGATATAGACCTCTGGCTTAGATGAGTTTGACTTCACCGGCCTATGTTCTGCGTCGATCTTCTTCTCCATAGATCTTGAGCAAGCCGCCGCGCCATCGAAGGAGCAGCCCGATACCGGGCGGGCAACACTCGTCTGAGCCTGTTGCCTCCGGGCGGACTCAGGCCTGCATCACGCGCTTGTGATGTTCAGGCGCAACCAAGGGCATTGGTGAGGTCCCCAAGCAGATCGTCCTTGTGCTCCAGTCCGACCGACAGGCGCACCAGTCCATCCGTAATGCCCATCTCGGCGCGCTGTGCGGGCGTGAAGCGCTGATGGGTGGTGGTGGCCGGATGGGTGACGAGGCTTTTCGCATCGCCCAGATTGTTGGAGATCCGGATCAGTTTCAGGGCATTCAGGAAGCGAAAAGCGCCTTCCTTCCCGCCCTTGACGTCAAGGGCGATCATAGTCGAGGCGCCGCTCATCTGGCGCCGGATCAGGTCCGCCTGAGGGTGGTCCGGGCGGCCGGGATAGGTGAGGCGCCGCAGCTTCGGATGGTCATGGAACGCATCCGCAAGAGCGCCAGCGGTGGCCGTCTGCCTTTCGACGCGCAGGGGAAGGGTTTCGAGGCCTTTCAGAAGAACCCAGGCATTGAACGGTGAGATCGACGGCCCCGTCATGCGCAGGAATTGCTGCACCTTGTTCTCGATGAACTCGGTGGAGGCGAGGATCACACCGCCCAGACATCGGCCCTGGCCGTCAATGTGCTTG
>JAJFBI010000310.1 GCA_020697385.1 Microvirga sp.
CATTCCTTCGCCACGCATCTGCTCGCCAAGGGCGGGGACCTGCGCGGCATCCAGGAGCTTTTAGGCCACGCCTCGCTCTCGACCACGCAGCTCTACACGAAAGTGGATGCAGCCCGCTTGATGGACGCGTTCAATGCGGCGCATCCGAGGGCAAGGGTCAGATAGCTCTTGAGTGTCATTCCGGACGCTGCAGGCAATCCGGGATCCTGTGCAGAACCGGGCACTGGAACCTCCACACTGTCATCCCCGCGTAGGCGGGGACCCATAAACACGACGTTTCAGAAAACAATGCGAACAGCGTCGCACCACGTTCTGCAGCGTCAGCGGTTATGGATCCCGGGCTCCGCTATGCGGCCCCGGGATGACAGTGCTAGCTGGTTTACGCGATCCCGGATCGGCTTCGCCGTCCGGGATGACGATGGTGGCTATTCTGCCGCCACCACGGCTTCGGCCAAGAGCTGCCGCGCGGCGGGCCCGATGTCGCCGGCCGTCCAATGAGGGCGGCAGACGGAGACGTAGCGGCCCTCGCCGCCGATCTCGATCACCTCACCGGAGCGCACGGCTTGGCCGTTGCGGTCGTATTTCAGGATCATCGTGGCCTTGCGGCCGCAATGGCAGAGCTGCTTGATTTCCTGAAAATCCTGCGCCAGCGCCATCATGGCGATGATCGCGTCGCTGAACAGCGTGCCGTAGACGTTGTTCTTCAGCCCATAGGCCATGACGGGCACGTTCAGCTCGTCCACGATCCAGGCGAGCTGGCGGACCTGATCGGCGGTCATGAACTGAACCTCGTCGATCAGCACCACCGTGACGGGCTTCTTCGCATGCTCGGCCGCCACGATGGCCGCGATATCGTCGACCTTCCGCAGGGGGATCGCATCGGCCTCAAGGCCGATGCGCGACTTCACCTTGCCGACGCCGAAACGGTCGTCGATCAGGCTGGTGAACAGCAGCACATTGCCGCCGTTCTCGATGTAGTTGTAGCGAACCTGCAGGAGATGGGTCGTCTTGCCTGCATTCATCACCGAGTAGATGAAGTGGAGCTTTGCCATGAATCCATATTACATGTGAATGGCGCGCTTCTCCACTGCGAGGGCTGCTTCCTTCACAGCCTCCGCAAGCGTCGGATGCGCGTGGCAGGTGCGGGCCATGTCTTCCGACGACGCCCCGAACTCCATGGCGATCGCCGCCTCGTGGATGAGGTTGCCGGCTTCCGGGCCGACGATATGGACGCCGAGCACCTTGTCGGTGGTGGCATCGGCCAGGATCTTCACGAAGCCGTCCGTGGTGCGGTTCACCTTGGCGCGGCCATTGGCCGTGAACGGGAACTTGCCCGCGTTGTAGGCGATGCCCGCAGCCTTCAGCTCCTCCTCGGTCTTGCCCACGGAAGCGACCTCCGGGAACGTGTAGACCACGCTCGGGATCACGTCGTAGTTCACGTGGCCTGCCTTGCCGGCGAGGATCTCGGCCACCGCCACGCCCTCGTCCTCGGCCTTGTGGGCGAGCATGGGGCCGGCGATCACGTCACCGATGGCATAGATGCCGGTGACGTTGGTGGAGAAATGCGCGTCGGTCTGGATGCGGCCGCGATTGTCGAGCTGGACACCGACGTGATCGAGGCCCAGGCCCTGCGTATAGGGCACGCGGCCGACCGCCACGAGCACCACGTCAGCCTCGATGGTCTCAGGCGTGCCGCCGGCTGCGGGCTCGACGGTGAGCGTCGCGCCGTTGCCGGTCCGCTCGACCTTGGTCACCTTGGCGCCGAGCTTGAACGCAAAACCCTGCTTGCCGAGGATGCGCTGGAAGTTCTTGGCGACCTCGCCGTCCATGCCAGGCAGGATGCGGTCGAGATACTCCACCACGGTCACTTCCGAGCCGAGGCGGCGCCACACGGAGCCGAGTTCCAGGCCGATCACGCCGGCGCCGATCACCACGAGGCGCTTCGGCACGGTCTCGAGGTCGAGTGCGCCGGTGGAGGAGACGACCACCTTCTCATCGATTTCGATGCCCGGCAGGCGGGTGACGTCGGAGCCCGTGGCGATGACGATGTTCTTCGTCTCGAGCACCTGATTCGAGCCGTCCTCGGCCGTCACTTCGACTTGGCCCGGCGCCGCGATGCGCGCGGTGCCGATGAAGGCATCGATCTTGTTCTTCTTGAGCAGGAACTCGACGCCCTTGGTGTTGCCGTCGACGCCTTCCTGCTTGAACTCGAGCATCTTCTTCAGATCGAGGGTCGGCGCGCTCACGCCGATGCCCATGTCGGCGAAGTGCTGCGCATCATGGAACATGTGCGAGGCATGGAGCAGCGCCTTCGAGGGAATGCAGCCGATGTTCAGGCAGGTGCCGCCATGGGTCTTGCGCTTTTCCACCACGGCAGTCTTGAGGCCGAGCTGCGCGGCCCGGATGGCGGCCACGTAGCCGCCCGGGCCGGTGCCGATGACGATGAGATCGTAGGACATGGGAATCACCCCTTGAGCGTCATGGCCGGGCTTGTCCCGGCCATCCACGTCTTGGGATAGCCGCCCGGTGTAGAAAACGTGGATGCCCGGCACGAGGCCGGGCATGACGAAGTGTTTTGATTACAGATCGAGCACGAGGCGCGCCGGATCCTCCAGGGCTTCCTTGACCCGCACGAGGAAGGTCACGGCTTCCTTGCCGTCGACGATGCGGTGATCGTAGGAGAGCGCGAGATACATCATCGGGCGCACGACCACCTGGCCGTTGCGCACCACCGGACGGTCCTCGATGCGGTGCATGCCGAGGATGCCCGATTGCGGCGCGTTGAGGATCGGTGTCGACATGAGCGAGCCGTAGATGCCACCGTTGGTGATGGTGAAGGTGCCGCCCTGCATCTCGTCAATGGAGAGCTTGCCGTCACGAGCGCGCTTGCCGAAATCGGCGATCTTCTTCTCGATGCCGGCGACGGAAAGATCGTCCGCGTCGCGCACCACAGGCACCACGAGGCCCTTCTCGGTACCGACCGCGATGCCGATGTGGTAGTAGTTCTTGTAGACGAGGTCCTGGCCGTCGATCTCGGCGTTCACCGCCGGCACGTCTTTCAGCGCCTGAATCACCGCCTTGGTGAAGAAGCCCATGAAGCCGAGCTTGGTGCCGTGTTTCTTCTCGAACACGTCCTTGTACTGGCTGCGCATGTTCATCACCGCACTCATGTCCACGTCGTTGAACGTGGTCAGCATGGCGGCAGAGTTCTGGGCGTCCTTGAGGCGGCGCGCGATGGTCTGGCGCAGCTTCGTCATCTTCACGCGCTCTTCGCGCTCCGCATCGATCGGCGCGGAAGGCGCGCGCACCTGAACCGGGGCGCTCGGCGCGGCAGCCTGGGCGCCGCCCGTGGCGATCGCAGCCAGCATGTCGCCCTTGGTCACGCGGCCATCCTTGCCGGTGCCGCCGACATTGGCCGGGCTCACGCCGCTCTCGGCGGCAAGGCGGGCAACGGCCGGGCCATGATCCTGGGCGGCGCCGGGAGCGGCTGCCGCGGGGGCAGGCGCTGCAGCAGGAGCCGGAGCGGCCTTGGGAGCCTCGGCCTTCGGGGCAGCAGCAGGAGCCGCCGCCGCGCCGCCGTCGACGATGGAGCCGAGCACCGCGCCGGGGCTCACCGTCTCGCCGTCCTTGGCGATGATGTCGCCCAGCGTGCCGCTCGTGGGCGCGTTGACCTCGAGGGTGACCTTGTCGGTCTCCAGCTCGAGCACGGGCTCATCGGCCTTCACGGGATCGCCGGGCTTCTTGAACCAGCGGCCGATGGTGGCCTCTGATACGGATTCGCCAAGGGTGGGTACGCGGATTTCGGTTGCCATGATCGTCTTCGGGTCTTTGCGGAGCCGGTTGCCCGGCCCCTCGGAATCGGATGAGTGCTCCCGCGGGTGTTAAGCCGCGAAAGCCTCGTCGAGGAAGGCCTGCAGCTGGGCCTGATGCTTGGACATGAGGCCGGTGGCGGTGGCGGCGGAGGCGGGGCGGCCCACATAGCGGGGACGATCCACCTTGGAGCCGGCCGTCTTGAGCACCCACTCGAGATAGGGCTCGACGAACATCCAGGAGCCCATGTTCTTGGGCTCTTCCTGGCACCACACCACGTCGGCCTTCTTGAAGCGGGCGATCTCGGCCGCGAGCGACTTCGCCGGGAACGGGTAGAGCTGCTCGACGCGCAGCAGGTAGACATCGTCGATGCCCCGCTTCTCGCGCTCCTCGAGCAGGTCGTAATAGACCTTGCCCGTGCAGATCACCACGCGCCGGATCTTGTCGTCCTTCACCAGCTTGGTGACGTCGCGCCCGGTCTGAGCGTCGTCCTGCAGAACCCGGTGGAAATACGTTCCCTCCGAGATGTCCGAGAGAGCCGACGTGCAGCGCTTGTGGCGCAGCAGGGACTTCGGCGTCATCAGGATCAGCGGCTTGCGGAAGTCGCGCTTCAGCTGCCGGCGCAGGATGTGGAAGTAGTTCGACGGCGTCGAGCAAGGCCCGACATGCGCAGCCACTTGCGCTCGCCCGACGACACGAACTGGTCGAACACCACCTGCGCGCCATTGGCGAAGTCGCCGAACTGGCCTTCCCATAGGGTCAGGGCATTCGGCTCGGAGAGCGTGTAGCCGTACTCGAAGCCGAGCACCGCCTCTTCCGAGAGCATCGAGTTGATGACCTCGTAGCGAGCCTGATTCTCACTGATGTGGTTGAGGTTGGTGTAGCGCTCCTCGTTCTCCTGGTCGGTGAGAACCGAGTGGCGCTGCGAGAAGGTGCCGCGCTCCACGTCCTGACCGGAAAGGCGCACGCGGTGGCCCTCCAACAGGAGAGACCCGAAGGCAAGCGCCTCGGCCATGGCCCAGTCGAAGCCCTCGCCGGTCTCCAGCATCTTCTTGCGGTTGTCGAGGAAGCGCTGGATCGTGCGGTGAAGGTGGAAGCCTTCCGGAATGGTGGTGAGCGCCCGGCCGATCTGCTGCAGGGTCTCGGTCGACACGCCGGTCTGCCCGCGACGCGGATCGTCCTGATCCTCGCGCACGGCCTTGAGACCCGACCAACGTCCGTCGAGCCAGTCGGCCTTGTTGGGCTTGTAGTTCGACGCGATGTCGAACTCGGCGTCGAGCTTGGAGCGCCAGGTTGACTTCATCTCCTCGAGCTCGGCCTCGGTGACGACGCCCTCGGCAAGGAGCTTCTTGGAGTAGAGCTCCACGATGGCCGGATGCGACCGGATCTTGCGGTACATGAGCGGCTGGGTGAAGGCCGGCTCATCGCCCTCGTTATGGCCGAAGCGGCGGTAGCAGAACATATCGATGACGACAGGCTTCTGGAACTTCTGCCGGTACTCGGCCGCGACTTTGGCGGCGAACACCACCGCTTCCGGATCGTCGCCGTTCACGTGGAAAATCGGCGCTTCGACCATCTTCGCCACGTCGGACGGATAGGGCGAGGAGCGCGAGAAGCGCGGGTCGGTGGTGAAGCCGATCTGGTTGTTGATGATGAACGAGATCCAGCCGCCGGTGCGGTGACCGCGAAGCCCCGACAAACCGAAGCACTCCGCCACCACGCCCTGGCCGGCGAAGGCCGCGTCGCCATGGATGAGGAGCGGCATCACCGCCGTGCGGTTGTCGGGCGTGCAGCCGTGCTGATCCTGCTTGGCGCGCACCTTGCCGAGCACCACCGGATTGACGATCTCCAAGTGCGAGGGGTTCGCGGTGAGCGACAGGTGGACGTTGTTGCTGTCGAAGGTGCGGTCCGACGAGGCGCCGAGATGGTACTTCACGTCGCCCGAGCCTTCCACGTCGTCGGGGGCGAACGAGCCGCCCTTGAACTCGTGGAACAGAGCCCGGTGCGGCTTACCCATCACTTGCGTCAGCACGTTGAGGCGGCCGCGATGGGCCATGCCGAGGACGATCTCCTTCACTCCGAGATTACCGCCGCGCTTGATGATCTGCTCGAGCGCCGGAATGAGCGACTCACCGCCGTCCAGGCCGAAGCGCTTGGTGCCGGTGTAGCGGACATCCAGGAACTTCTCGAACCCTTCCGCCTCGACGAGCTTGTTGAGGATGGCGCGCTTGCCTTCCTTGGTGAAGCTGATCTCCTTGTCGGGACCCTCGATGCGTTCCTGAATCCAGGCCTTCTCGACCGGATCGGAGATGTGCATGAACTCGACGCCGAGCGTCTGGCAATAAGTGCGATCCAGGATCGCGACGATCTCGCGGATCGTGCCGAATTCGAGGCCGAGCACGTTGTCGAGGAAGATTTTGCGGTCCCAGTCGGCTTCCGAGAAGCCGTAATGGGAGGGGTGCAGTTCCTGATCGTTCGGGCGCGGGTTGATCTCGAGCGGATCGAGCTTGGCGTGCAGGTGGCCGCGCACGCGGTAGGCGCGGATCAGCATGATGGCGCGCACGGAATCGCGGGTCGCCTGCTGCACGTCGGCCTGGCTGATCTCGGCGCCCTTCGTTTGGGCCTTCGCCTTGATCTTGTCGCCCATCGCCTTCTCGACCTGGGCCCAGTTGCCGTCGAGGGCCGAGACGAGATCGCCGTTGGCGTGAATCGGCCAGTTCGCCTTCTCCCAGGACGGGCCCTTGGCGGCTTTCTCAACAGCCTGCTTGTCGTCCTTCAAAGCGCCGAAGAAGGCCTGCCACTCGGCATCGACCGAGGAAGGATCCTGCTCGTAGCGGGCGTGAAGGTCCTCGATATAGGGTGCGTTCGCCCCATAGAGGAAGGCGGTGTTGAGAAGCTTCTCGTTGGCGTCTTGGCGTGCCATGACAATACTCGATGTAAAAATGACTGTGGGCCGCCCCGGGTTCGAGGCGGCCTTTATCGGTTACTTGCCCTTGAGAACCTCGACGAGGGTCTTGCCGAGGCGGGCCGGCGACGGCGACACGCGGATGCCCGCGGCCTCCATGGCGGCGATCTTGTCCTCAGCCCCGCCCTTGCCGCCGGAGATGATGGCACCGGCATGGCCCATGCGACGTCCGGGAGGCGCCGTGCGGCCGGCGATGAAGCCGACCATCGGCTTCTTGCGGCCCTTCTTGGCCTCGCGGGCGATGAACTCGGCCGCCTCTTCCTCGGCCGAGCCGCCGATCTCGCCGATCATGACGATCGACTCGGTCTTCGGATCGGACAGGAACATGTCGAGCATCTCGATGAACTCGGTGCCCTTCACCGGGTCGCCGCCGATGCCGACCGCCGTGGTCTGGCCGAGGCCTTCATTGGTGGTCTGGAACACGGCCTCGTAGGTGAGGGTGCCGGAACGCGACACGATGCCGACCGAGCCGGGCTTGAAGATGTTGGCCGGCATGATGCCGATCTTCGACTCGCCCGCCGTCACGATGCCAGGGCAGTTCGGGCCGATGAGGCGCGACTTGGAGCCCTGGAGCGAGCGCTTCACGCGCACCATGTCCTGCACCGGAATGCCTTCCGTGATGCAGACGATGAGCGGGATCTCGGCCTGGATGGCCTCGCAGATGGCGTCAGCCGCGCCCGGAGGCGGAACGTAGACCACCGAAGCGTCGGCGCCGGTCTTCTCGCGCGCTTCCATGACCGTGTCGAACACGGGCAGGCCCAGATGCGTGGAACCGCCTTTGCCCGGCGAGGTGCCGCCGACCATCTTGGTGCCGTAGGCAATGGCCTGCTCGGAATGGAAGGTCCCGTTCTTGCCGGTGAAGCCCTGGCAGATGACCTTGGTGTCTTTGGTGATGAGGATGGACATCGGGTCGAACCTTACTTTCCGCCGCGCACGGCGTTCACGATCTTTTGGGCGGCGTCGTCGAGGTCGTCCGCCGGGATCACGTTGAGGCCGGACTCGCGGATGATCTGCTTGCCCTCTTCTACGTTGGTGCCCTCGAGGCGAACCACCAGCGGAACCTGCAGGCCGACCGTCTTCACCGCGGCGATCACGCCGCGGGCGATGACGTCGCACTTCATGATGCCGCCGAAGATGTTGACCAGGATGCCCTTCACATTCGGATCGGCCGTGATGATCTTGAACGCCGCCGTCACCTTCTCTTCCGAGGCGCCGCCGCCGACATCGAGGAAGTTCGCCGGCTCTTCGCCGTAAAGCTTGATGATGTCGAGAGTCGCCATGGCAAGGCCCGCGCCGTTGACCATGCAGCCGATGGTGCCGTCCAGCGCGATATAGGCGAGGTCGTACTTGGAGGCCTCAATTTCCTTCTCATCCTCTTCCGTGATGTCGCGCAGCTGCACCACGTCGGGATGGCGGTAGAGAGCGTTACCGTCGAAGGAGATCTTGGCGTCGAGGCACTTCAGGTGCCCGTCCTTGGTAACGATGAGCGGGTTGATCTCGAGCATCTCCATGTCCTTCGCGATGAAGGCCCGGTAGAGCTTTGCGACCACGTCCTCGGCTTCCTTGGCAAGTGAGCCGGTCAGGCCGAGCGCCTTGGCGACGGTGCGGCCGTGATGCGGCATCACGCCGGTCGCGGGATCGACCGAGAAGGTCAGGATCTTTTCAGGGGTGTCGTGAGCGACCTGCTCGATGTCCATGCCGCCTTCGGTAGAGACCACGAAGGCCACGCGGCCGGTCTCGCGGTCGACGAGCATGGAGAGGTAGAACTCCTTCTCGATGTCAGAGCCGTCCTCGATGTAGAGGCGGTTGACCTGCTTGCCGGCCTCGCCGGTCTGGATCGTGACCAGCGTCTTGCCGAGCATCTGCTGAGCGAACTGCTTCACCTCATCCACGGACTTGGCAAGGCGCACGCCGCCCTTCTCGCCGGCATCCGCTTCCTTGAACTTGCCCTTGCCGCGGCCGCCCGCGTGGATCTGGGACTTCACGACCCAGAGAGGGCCGCCCAGCTGCTTGGCGGCGGCCTCCGCTTCGTCGGCGGAGAAGATGGCAACGCCGTTGGAGACGGGCAGGCCGAACTCCTTCAGGACCGCCTTGCCTTGATATTCATGGATGTTCATGT
>JAJFBI010000311.1 GCA_020697385.1 Microvirga sp.
TCACGTTGTAATCGCCGCAGAGGACCAGGGGTTCCTCCAGGGCCAGCAGACCGCGGGCATGGGCGCGCAGGCGGTCCAACCAGGCGAGCTTGTAGTCGAATTTCGGCGTGCCGATGGGGTTGCCGTTCGGCAGATAGATCGAGGCGACCCGCACAGCGCCGGTAGAGGTGGAGATCACGCCTTCCAGGTAACGGGCCTGCTCGTCGCTCTCATCGCCGGGCAGGCCGCGGCGCACATCCTCGAGCGGCCGCTTGGACAAGATGGCGACGCCGTTATAGGCCTTCTGCCCATGAGTGACGACGTTGTAGCCCAGGGCCTCGACTTCGGAGCGGGGAAAGGCCTCGTCCACGCATTTCAACTCCTGCAGGCAGACTACGTCCGGGTCGGCGCTCTTCACGAAGGTGCCGAGGTGGTCCAGCCGCTGCTTGATGGAGTTCACATTCCACGTGGCAATCCGCATCCCGGCACTCCCGTTTTCCTGTCGCATGTGCTTCATCGGATTTTCGTCCTCGGCTGGCAAGCCGGAACTTGGCTCACGCCCATCGACAGCGCCACGAACGCCACGCTCAAGGCCTAGCGGCTGAATCCTAAAAGAGGCCCATCCATGCCCCAAGTAGAGATCCACGGTTATGCCATCGTGTCCGACAACGACTGCATAGCCGATGCATCGGGCCACACGCCTGAGGTGCTGCGCAACGAGGCGGACTGGGCCTACTTCCAGGCCGAACTCAACAAGTCCGCCGTGACCGTGCTCGGTCGTCTCGGGCATGAGGCCAATCCGAATCCCAAGGGCCGCCTGCGGTTGATCCTATCCTCTTCATCCCCGGGGCTTGAGCGACGCGCCGACGGATGGTGGTGGGATCCCGGGAAGGTATCATGGGAGGATGCGATCAGGACCGTTCTTCCGGAGGGCGGCCGTGTCGCCGTGCCCGGCGGACGCCAGGTCTTCGATCTCTTTCTCTCGATCGGCTACGATGCATTCCATCTGACCCGCGCGGAAGGCACCCATGTGCCGGACGGTATTCCGGTCTTTTCAGGGTGCCAGGGGAGCAGGAGCGCTGAGGCCATTTTGGCGGAGAGGGGACTGGTTTCGGGAGAGACGCAAGTTCTGGATCCTCGTGGCCCGATCACTCTGGCGATTTGGCGGACATCTGCCGGAAACCGATGACTCTGGCTGGAGTTGACGTTCGACAGCACCTCAAAGGAGGCGCCTATGCGTCATCTCACCATTTCGACTGCCCTGATCGCAAGCTGCCTGGTCGCAGGAACCGCATGGGCGCAAGGATCCTCCGGAGGGTCCGGCAGCGGCGGGAGCGCCGGCGGTTCGTCCTCTTCGGCATCGTCGTCGACAGGCTCTTCATCCGCCGGAACGGCCGCACAGCCGAGGAACCCGGCCCTTCGCCCTCCAGGACAGGTTCCTCCGGGAAGCACAGGCCAAGGCAGCAGCGCGACAGGCAGTGCGGTTACGGGCCGCCCCGGCGCACCTCCCGGCGATGAAGGGAGCACGGGCGGGGCCGCCACAAGTGCAAACCGTTCCTCAACCGATCCCGAGACCACCGGAGGCGTTGGCGGGGTCAACCGGCTGCAGCCGGGCGAGCGCTCCGCGGTGGGGCCTTCTTCAAGGGAAGAGGAGCTCCTCCGCCAAGGCGAGCAACTGGAGCAGAAAGCCCGGGAAGGCGTCTGCTCCACCTGCTGATCCTCAGGCCGCTTCGTCCAGAGCGGAATAGTCCGTGTAGCCCTCCGTGCCGCCGCCGTAGAAGGTGGCACGGTCCGGCTGGTTGAGCGGTGCATTGAGGCGGAAGCGCTCGACGAGATCCGGGTTGGCGATGAACAGACGCCCGAAGGCCACGAGGTCTGCGCGCCCGCTCGAAATCGCCTCAGCGGCCATGTCACGGTCATAACCGTTATTGGCGATATAGGCGCCGCGGAAGGAGCCGCGCAGGCCCGCGTAATCGACGTCGACCGCGTTCCGGTCGCCCTGCGTGGCGCCCTCAATCATGTGGATATAAGCAAGCCCGAGCTTGTCGAGTCCCTCGACCACATGGCTGAACAGGGCCTGCGGGTTCGAGTCCACCGCGTCGTTGACCTTTGCCGGCGAGAGGCGGATGCCGACGCGCCCCTTGTCCCAGACCTTCAGCACGGCCTCGGCCGCCTCAAGCGTGAGGCGCGCGCGGTTCTCGATGGAGCCGCCGTAAGCATCCGTGCGGTGGTTCGAGCCGTCCTTCATGAACTGGTCGAGCAGGTAGCCGTTGGCTGCGTGGATCTCGACGCCGTCGAACCCAGCCTCCTTGGCGTTGCGGGCCGCATTCTCGTAGTCCCGCAGGATGCCCGGAATTTCTGAGAGTTCAAGCGCGCGAGGTTCGGACACGTCCGCGAAGCCGTCTGTAATAAACGTTTTCGTCTGAGCCCGAAGTGCCGACGGTGCTACCGGTGCAGTGCCGTCCGGCAGGAGTGAGGTGTGGGACACGCGGCCCACATGCCAAAGCTGAATGAAAATCCGCCCACCGGCTTTGTGGACCGCATCCGTCACCTTGCGCCAATGCGCGACCTGCTCCGGGGTGTAGATGCCTGGCGTGCGCAGGTAACCTTGGCCCTGATGGGAGATCTGCGACCCTTCCGAGATCAGCAGGCCCGCGCTGGCACGCTGGGCGTAGTAGGTGGCGGTGATGTCCCGCGCAACGTCACCCTCCGCAGCCCGATTGCGGGTGAGGGGAGCCATGACCAGACGGTTCGGCAGGGTCAGGCTGCCCAGTGTGAAGGGCTGAAACAATGCATCGGCGTCGGCGCTCATTGAAAACCTCATTTGATCCTGTGAAATCATGTGAAGCACAGGTCGTCACGAGATAAGCGCCCGCCGATCTGTTGCAACGGAAGGCTGCCATGCAAAAAGCGAAGGTCTCAAGCCGCCTAGATGTCGCTTGTCCAGTGATAAGATTGAAGACAATCCGCTCGGAAGAAGTCCAGGGGTGAGATGCCGCTTACGACATCAAAGGCTTCTCCCGGTTCAATCATTTTCTGCCACTCGCCTACCTCGATCCGACTTCAGCGACGCAAGCCGTGTTGAATGCGTCAATAGATCCATACTTGCATTTGAAACGACATAATATATCAAAAATGCATAATTGGTCGATGTAAGATCTTGGAGATCCAATGAGCATTTCAACATTCCCGGCTAAGCCAATCACGCTTGCGATCGCTATGGGCATCTTCCTGGCAGGGTGTGGCGGACGTGAATCGAGACCGGTTCCTGCAACGAACGTGGCCGACACATCGCTGGATTGCCCCGCCATTGCGCGTGAATTCGAGGCGAACGAACGCCAGATCGTCGTGACGCTTCAGGAGAAGGATAGTGCTGTCGCCAAGAACGTTGTTCTCGGAGTGACGGGGGCGGTTCTTTTCTTTCCGGCGCTTTTCTTCATGGATCCGAAATCGCCGGAGAAAGTCGAGATCGACGCGCTGCGCAACCGCAATCGCGTACTTGAGGATATCGCCCGCACCAGGCGTTGTCCGGTGCCGCAGACGAAGATCGCGGAGGTTTATCGCCGGCTCGATGACATGCCGGCGAAGGCGCCTCAGTGAGCCAATGCTTTCTAGAACGGATTCCAGACGGATCTCATCCGTCTGGACTTGATCGTATGAGCGCTTGAAGGTGTCTATTGCGCCGATGCGCGATCCAGTTCCTCGATGCTGCTCTCGTCCAAGGAGAGGCGGGTGGCTGCAACGATGTCCTTCAACTGCTCCACGCTCGTGGCGCTGGCAATCGGCGCTGTGAGGCCGGGGCGAGCCATCAACCAGGCGAGAGCGACCTGCGCCGGCGTGGCATTTTTCCGGTCGGCGACGGCGTCCAACGCTGAGAGAATGCGCTTGCCTCGGTCGTTGAGATATCCCGCCATGCGACCGCCGCGAACGCTCTTTCCGAAATCGGCCTCCGACCGGTACTTGCCCGTCAGGAATCCGCTGGCAAGGCCATAGTACGGGATGACGCCGATTTCTTCCTTTCGGCAGAGCGGCTCCAGTTCGGCTTCGTACTCCGCGCGGTCCGAGAGGTTGTACTTGTTCTGCAGGCTCTCGTAGCGCGGCAGGCCGAGCTCGGTGCTGATGGCCAAGGCTTCCTTCAATCGCTCCGCCGTGAAGTTCGATGCACCGATGGCCCGCACCTTTCCATCGCGGATCAACTCTTCATACGCCTGAAGCGTCTCCTGTTGCGGCGTCTCGAGATCGTCCCGATGCGATTGGTAGAGATCGATGTAATCGGTCTGGAGGCGCTGAAGGGAGGCTTCCACGGCCGAGCGGATGTAGCTCTTCGACAACCCCTTCTGGCTCGGTCCCATTTCCGAGCCGACCTTGGTGGCGATCACGAGCCTGTCGCGATTGCCCCGCGCCTTCATCCACTTGCCGATGATCGTCTCTGATTCACCGCCTGTGTGTCCGGGCGCCCAGGTGGAATAGACGTCTGCCGTATCGATGAAGTTGAGGCCTGCATCCGCATAAGCGTCGAGAATCTCAAAGGAGGTTGCCTCGTCGGCCGTCCATCCGAAAACATTGCCCCCAAGGCAAAGAGGCGAAACCATTAAGTCCGAGCGGCCGAGCCTGCGCTTATCCATCATAAACTCCCTATCCGCACCGGATGT
>JAJFBI010000312.1 GCA_020697385.1 Microvirga sp.
TGACCGGCGGCGGGACCGGTGATCTCCATCGGTGTCGCGGCGGTGATGCGACGGTTGTACTTCGAGTCCTTCACCACCTGCCATTTCCCGTCGACGCGCCGGATCTCGACAACAGCGCCGCCATGGGCGGCAATCTCGATATCCACCAGCTCCTTGGTCATCTTGGAGAAGTTGGCGTCTTTGGAATCCTGCACGCCGACGCCCGGGAACATCAGCTCTTCGTTGGTGTATTCGTGGTTTGCAACCAGGAGACCGTGATCGCTCGATCCGTTGAACGGGATGAAGCCGATATAGTCGGTGTTGTAGCCGAACTGGCGGGCCTGAGCCTCGGGCGTCTGCTTCATCGGGTCGAATTTGGGGGCATCCGGAAAGAGCGGGTCGCCCCAGCGCAGGAGCACTTGGGCATCGTAGCCCTCGGCCACGTGATGCGTATGGTCGACTCCTGCCTCGATCTCCTTGAAATCGAAGGAGATGGGGTTCGAGGCCTTCTTGGCAGGCTGCTCATTGGCCGCGAGAGCCCGATGGCCGACGGTCGCCGAGATGGCAGCCACAGCCAGTGAGCCCCGCAGGAGGTCGCGTCGGTTGAACCGGGTCGCGATGATCTCGCCCATGGTGAGGTTATGCGTCGGGTTTACTCCGACATCGCCTGAATCTTCCAGTTCGCTGGCGCGAATGCGGCCCTTGTGCTCGTCCATATCGGTTTCTCCGTCTTATGTGACGGTCACGCATTAGAACCGTTCTATGTAAGCTGCGTGACAGTTCCGTAAGGCGAGGGTGCGGAGCGCGACAACCGGTGCAGGATCCTGTATGGTCCCGGAATGAGCAATGAAACTTCTGAAATCCGCGATCAGCTGTCCGACCAATGGCAGAAGGTCGCGATCGACCTGATCCGCAAGGGGCTTCCCGCCGAGACTGTCTTCGAGACCCTCCTGACCGTGGGGTTGGCGGGCCAGGTTGAACTGCACGGCAAGCATTTCATGGCCGGAAAGCTCGTGGCTATCGCCGAGCAACTGTCCGAGCAGGTGCGGCGTGAGAAGGAGGCTCTCCAGGAAGCCTCGACGGCCACCAAGAACTAGGCTCCCGCGCCTCTGGTGGTCTCGCACAGCTTCTTCAAAATTCATCATAGACCTTTTTCCACTGCAACGTCTGGGGCAATCGCCGCGTTAGCTCGGCGAACCTTCGAAGCGGTCCCGGCTGCTTCTTAAGCCCAACAACCATAATGGGGTGGTGCCTCATGCAGCAGGCGCTCGACAGCAATACCCTGGACCGCTTGATTGCCCTGGGACGCCAGCAGGGGCAACTGACGACCCTGGATCTCGAGATCAATCTTCCGATCCAATCCATGAGCGCGGAAGACATTGCCCTGATCGTGGTTCATCTCGAAGAGGCTGGTATTCCGGTCGAACTGGATGACAGCCTGATGGCTCCCGGCCCGAGACCGGTTACAGCTCCAGCCAGAAGCGCCGAGATCATTCCGTTCCCGGACCGTGCGGCTGCTGCCCGAATGAAGAAGCGGACGGCGCCTTTGCAGAAGGCATCCCCGGCTCAGGCCCCACCGGCCTTCGTTCAGCAGGAGAAGCGCGCTGCCCATTGGGCGGTGGCAGCAGCGGGCCTGCTCGTCCTGGCCCTGATGGTCGCGGCCCTGATCCTCTTCGGGATTTGACCGGGTCTAAGCTTTAAAGTTCAGCCTCGGCCTGTCCGAGAAGCCGCAGCGGCTTGACCGCCGGCCCGGTGAACTGCGTCACGCTCAGTTCCTGCTTATGACGGGCGGTGAAGCCCACATCCAGAAACGCCGTGCGGGGATCGAATAAGGCTTTGACCGCCGCCCTCTCGTCATATCCCAGGATGGGTTCCGGTCCGGGAACGCTGGCCGGAATCGGGAGGATGGCCGAAACCGCACCGGATACCTGATCGGGCACGGCGGCACTGGCAAGCCTGATTTCCTTCGGACGCGTCGGCGGGAGGGGGGCCGGTTGTACGGGAACTGCGATGCTCTCAGGATCAGCGGAGGCCAGTGTCACGACCGGGTTCTCCTGTGAGGTAACCTGCAGCGCCGTCGGCTTAGCGTCCTTGCGCCCGAACAGGTTGGCGAGAACATTGCCAATGGATGGGCCTGAACCGGCCGAAGCCTGGGTTGCCAGGGCAGCATTGCGGGTCGGAATCTCGGCCCTTGCCACCTCGTAACCCGAGAGCGGCTTGCCGTTCGAGGGCAGGTGCAGGGTTTTCCCGTCCGGGAACAGTTGCACCAGTTGCTGCTGCGTCATGCGCGGCCAAGCGCGCACACTGCCCGTGTCCACATGGACGAAGGCCGAGGAGGCGTAATAGCCCACGCCGCCATACTGCATCTTCATGGCGATAGCCCGCAGGCGGCCGGTCTCCACGTCGGGCAGGCGGATGTCCATGGCCTTGCCGAGCATGTGCTGGCTGTTCTCCGCTACACCGCTGGACCGGCGTCGCAAGGCGCCGTTTGTCTGCGGCGATCGATAAGCGGAGATGATGTGGATGGGCTGGGAGGAGCCGGATTCCCGGTAGACCTCCCACAGAATGTCGAACAGGCGCGGGTCCATCTGGGCGGGCTTGTCCACGCGCCAGTCGCGCAGGAACCAGTTGATCTGGCTCAAGGCGCCTTCATCAACCCTCCCATTTCGGCGGAAGGTGACGGTCAGGCTTTCGTTGGTGTGGGTATGGAAGAAGCTGAGCGTGCGTGTTTCACCGAACGCGGCTGCCCCATGCATAGGCGGCAGGAAAAATGTCAGGAGAGCGAAAGCCGCACCGGAGAGGCCGAGGATGGCGCGAAGAGCTTTGCCTCCGCCGGATAAACGGCCGCGCTTCGGCAAAGAGACCGTCTTCCATCCGCCAGCCGACCGCTTAGATCGGGCGAAGATTCCCGCCATGGTTTGTAAGTTCCCGCGTCCCAAAGCGACGTGTGATCGTTAACCATGGCAAAAATAGGCACAATGAGTGCCTATTTGCTTAATGTCAGGAGCGGGCGGCGGTCTGATCGCGCTTTCCTCGCCCAGGTGATGCGTTCAGAACGACAACCTTCGTGCCCGTCGGCGTGTGGTTGTAAAGATCGATCGCGTCCTGGTTGATCATGCGGATGCAGCCGGACGAGACGTTGGTGCCGATGGTCCATGGCTCAAAGGTGCCGTGAATGCGGTACAGCGTATCCTTGTTGCCCTGCCAGAGGTAGAGGGCGCGGGCACCCAGCGGGTTCCCCGGACCTCCGGGCATGCCGGCGCCGCCGGGCAGTTCGCCCATCTGGTCCATAAGGTCAGGCTCACGGGCAAACATCTCCTTTGGCGGGTACCAGTCCGGCCATTCCTGCTTGTTCTTGATGGTGGCAGCACCCGACCAGCCAAAGCCCGAGCGGCCGACCCCTACGCCATAGCGTACGGCCATGCCGTCGCGCATGACGAGATACAGATATCGATTCTTGGGATCGACCACGATCGTTCCGGGCGCCTCGGTGGTATCGTACTGCACTACGCGCCGGAGATAGGCCGGATTGATCCGCGAAAGCTCGATGCCCGGGACGGGATAGAGATCGTCGTCGATAGGGCCATACATGCGCTGGTAGGCGGACATGTCGCGCAGAGACTGAGCGAAGGCGCGATCGGACGGAAGAGTGGCTCCTGCGGCAGCGGCGGACGCTCCGAGCAGGAAAGTTCGGCGGCTGAGGTCCATTGTGCTCTCCCCGATGTTTTGTAACTCGACAATAAGAAGACGCAGGACCATGCGTGCCGGTTTCATGCTAGCTGCTATGCTTTGCCGGCAGGGCGAACCTTAAGCGTTCACATTCAAGCGAGTGCAGGGCAGGGGCGAGGCGATATGACGATTGAAAACCTTTCGTGGTCGTGGCTGGCCGGCAGCGCCGTGCTCGGCATTCTGCTGGTGCTCGTCCTCTTCATGACCCGGAAGCCGCGTTACCGCCGCGCGACGATCATGACGGAGAACGAGAGAGAGTTTTACGGACGCCTTCTCGCCGCCTGCCCTGGCTGCCAGATCTGGCCCCAGGTTCCGATTTTGGCGCTCGTTCGTCCCGATGCGAAGGAGGGGAGCCGGGCCTTCTGGATGGCGTTCAAGAGGATCTCGAACACCCGCGTCGACTGGGTCATCGTCCAGGACATGGAGGTAGTGGCGATCGTCGAATTGGACGACCGCTCCCACGATGCCCGGAAGGATGCGCAACGCGACAGGATCCTGAAATCCTGCGGCTACCGTGTCGTCCGCTTTAGCTCCAGCCGCAGGCCCGACTCACGCCAGGTTCAACAGGCCGTTTTCACCGCGGAATAAGGTCAGGCGGTGATTGAGCTCCTGTCTGCCGTTCCGAAGCTTTTATAGAGTTCATCCGGCAGGACATCGGGCGCGGACAGATAGCGCGCCGAATGATGGAACGGCGTGACGTGCCGGACGCCGGCTTCACGGGCGAGGTCCCCAGCCTCCCAGGCCGTGAGGTGGTGCGAGGCCACAGCGAGGGAGCGGTCGCATTCCAGAAACACTGCTTCGATGAAGAGCTGGTCTGCTCCGTCAGTGAACTGCAGGATCTTGGCCCGGTTATCCCTGTGAGGAGCAGCATCGGTCACATAGGCAACCACCTGACCGGGAGCCACCCGCAGGGC
>JAJFBI010000313.1 GCA_020697385.1 Microvirga sp.
AGCGGAGCCGGGCTCATCGCCCTTGTCCATGCGGCGCTCAGCGGCCCGGATGGCTCTCTCGGGACGCTCGTGTGGGGCTTTGCCGGCCTGTGCATTGTAGTGCCGGTGAGCAGGGTGTTCTCGGAAGTGCTGTTGACGCGGCTCGGGCAGGGGGTCATCGCCGAGCTGCGGATGCAGCTCAGCCGGCAGATTGTCGGTGCGCCGTTACGCCATCTGCAAGAGCTCGGCTCCCATCGACTGCTCGCCACGCTCACCGAAGATGTTTCATCGATCGCCCAGGCCTTCGTCGAGCTTCCAATGTTCTGCATCAATGGCGCTACGGTCGTCGGGTGTTTGATCTATCTGGCCTGGCTCTCCTGGCCGTTGCTGGGCGCCGTGTGTGCCGTCCTGGCTCTCGGGGTGGTGTCGTTTCAATATCAGCAGAGAAAGGCGTTGTCCTCGCTGCGCCTGGCTCGCGACACGAATGACGGGCTCTATCAACGATTCCGTTCGCTGACGGACGGCGTGAAGGAGCTCAAGCTGCACGGGCGGCGCCGAGAATCGTTCATGTCCGAGGTCCTCCAGCAGACGATCACCGACTATCGAAAGCATTTCGTCGAAGGGATGACGAGGTACGCCATCGCGTCGAGTTGGGGAGGGCTGCTGTTTTACGCGGTGATCGGGCTGCTGTTGTTCGCCCCGCTCCTGCTGCCCAGCATGAGCGTTCAGATGGTGACCGGCTACATCCTCGTCCTTCTCTATATGATGGCGCCGCTTGAGCGCATCGTGGATATGGTTCCCTCCCTCGGCCGGGCGGCGATTGCGCTGAAGAAGGTCGAGACACTCGGACTGTCGCTGACGGCGCACGCAACCGAGCCGACGGCCATCTCGAATCGCGACGGGGTTGAACGTAAGCCCAACGATAACGGAGGAGCGGCGCCCGGTTGGAAGCGCTTGGAGTTTGTCAACGTCGTCCATCGATACCATCGTGAACAGGAGGACGACAGCTTCTGCCTGGGCCCAATCAGCCTGGTGTTCCATCCCGGAGAGCTCGTCTTCCTGATCGGGGGCAATGGCAGCGGAAAGACGACGCTCGCGTTGTTGCTGGTCGGGCTCTATGCGCCGGAAGCCGGCGAGATGCGCCTCGATGGGCAGGCGATTACCGATGCGAACCGGGACCAGTATAGACAGCTCTTTTCGGTGGTCTTTTCGGATTTCTACCTGTTCGAGAGCCTGGTGGGCCTCACCGGCGTTCAGCTCGATGCGCAGGCCCATGAATACATGATCCGGTTGCAGCTTCATCATAAAGTACGGGTGAAGGACGGGGTGCTCTCCACGCTTGCCCTTTCACAAGGACAACGAAAGCGCTTGGCTCTCTTGACCGCCTACCTGGAAGATCGTCCGTTCTATGTGTTCGATGAGTGGGCGGCGGATCAGGACCCGGTGTTCCGGAAGGTCTTCTACACGGAGCTCCTGCCGACTCTCAAGGCCAAGGGCAAAACCGTCCTGGTGATCACCCATGATGACCAATACTTCGGAGTCGCCGATCGCTGCGTCAGGATGGACGTCGGGAAGATTACCGAGGTGTCACGGCCGACAGTGGTTCTTTCAGAGGCGAGGACCGAAGTTTGAACCGGTTTGCTCTGTGCATCGAACCGCATGACCTCACATATTTCCAAGTGAACCATAAATCGCCTCAACAAATTACGACACGGATGTGAGGGATGTTTGCCGAATCACGTCTACACGGTAGAGACCTGAATGGAGTGAGGAAGGCGAGAGAAGGAGAGGAACCAGTGGAGGGCAGACGATGAAATTCCAACTCGAAGAAACGAAGCCGCCACTGCCGAATGGAACCGAGGCTGCCGTTGCCGACATCTGCTCCAATCCCTACTTGGAGCATCAGGCGGCGCGCGAATCGAATGCGAGAAGCTATCCGCGACGTATTCCGATCGCTCTTCGCAAGGCGAGCGGAATCTATGTGCAGGACACCGACGGGCGCACCTACATTGACTGCCTAGCCGGGGCCGGGGCGTTGGCCCTCGGTCACAATCATCCCGTCGTGGTTGATGCGATCCAGCGCGCACTCGCCGAGGGGCTGCCGATGCAAACCCTGGATCTCACCACCCCGGTCAAGCATCAGTTCATGGAAGCCCTGCTGGCGAGTTTGCCGGCAGAGTTTTCCACCCATGCCCGGATCCAGTTCTGCGGACCATCGGGAGCCGACGCCGTGGAAGCCGCCGTCAAGCTCGTGAAAACTTTCCGCCGCCGGCGCACCATGCTCTCGTTTCACGGCGGATACCACGGCATGACCAACGGCGCTCTGTCCCTCACCGGCTATCTCGGACCTAAGGAGGCTGTGGCCGGGTTGATGGCCGATGTCCATTTTCTTCCCTATCCCTACGAGTATCGCTGTCCTTTCGGGGAGGGCGGAGATCGCTCCCATCGCCTCTCCAGCGCGTACATCGAACATCTACTGGATGATCCGAACAGCGGCATTCTATCGCCGGCCGGCATGATCTTGGAGGTGATCCAAGGAGAGGGCGGAGTCATTCCCGCGCCGGACCCCTGGCTGCAGGAGATCCGGCGGATAACGCATGAGCGGAGTATCCCGCTCATCGTGGATGAAATTCAGACCGGTTTGGGGCGAACGGGAGTTCTGTACGCCTTTCAGCAAGCCGGCATTCTGCCCGACGTCGTCGTGCTGTCGAAGGCGATCGGTGGAGGACTGCCGCTGAGCGTGGTGGTGTATCACGAGAGCCTTGACCAATGGGCTCCAGGCGCTCACGCCGGCACGTTTCGCGGCAATCAATTGGCAATGGCGTCTGGGCTTGCCACCATCAGATATGTGCAGGAGCATCGACTTGACGAGCACGCCCGTGTGATGGGTGAACGTCTGAAAGCGCATCTCTGCGAGATTCAGGCGGTGTTCGAAAGCATCGGGGATGTGCGAGGACGAGGACTCATGCTCGGCGCAGAGATCGTCAATCCCGACGCTCCGCCGGACGCCCGTGACTGCTATCCGGCTGATCCCGCGAGAGCCCTGCGAATTCAGACGGAAGCGTTGCGCAGAGGCTTGATCCTCGAGCTGGGGGGGCGAAGCAACAGCACTGTGCGGTTCCTGCCGCCGTTGATCGTCACTGCCGAGCAAATCGACGCCATCGCCGAGATTCTTACAGAGGCCGTGAGGGTAACAGAGCGGGAGGTCCTCGTGTCTACAGGTCCCGCGGCTCCCTGAGACACCCCTTGCTCATCCTCTTCGGATCCCAGGTGCTGAAAAAACTTCGCTATGTCGCGTTGAGTCTGTTGCTGCTGATAGGGGTCGGCGCATGCGTGGCCCTGATCATGCTGCGGGGTTCGTTGCCGGTTTTCGATGGAACAGGAGAAATCGTGGGTCTAAGCGGGGCGGTCACGGTGACATCAGATGAATACGGCATTCCAACGATCGTCGCGGCCTCACGGCTCGATGCGCTGCGGGCCTTGGGCTATGTGACCGCTCGTGACCGGTTCTTTCAGATGGATGTGCTGCGTCGCAAGACGGCAGGAACGCTGGCCGAGGTGATCGGGGCGGCGGGATTGGAATCCGACATCGAGCAGCGCCGGATCGGCTTGTCCCAGGCCGCGAACGCGATTCTGCGGCACCTGCCCGAGGAGCAGCGGTCGGCGCTCCAGGCGTACGCCGAAGGGGCCAACAGCTACCTGCAGCAGGCCGATTCACTGCCGTTCGAATTTCGACTTCTCCGGTACCGGCCGTCACCGTGGACGATGAAAGACAGTATTCTCGTCGTCTTGAGCATGTTTCAAACATTGAGCTGGAGCGAGGAAGAGGAACGGATGCGGACGGTGATGGCAAGCACTCTCCCCCCCGAGGTCTTTACGTTTCTCATACCGCGCGCAGACCGGTACACCAGGGCCCTGCTGAACGAGGAGGCTTCCGGGGACCCGAGCGTGCCGATCCCCGTCGACGCCTTAGCCGCGTTGCGTAAACCGACCGATGTCAAGCAAGCCCAGCATGCCGGATTGCTCCGCTTCACGGAGACGTCGGTCGGCTCGAACGGCTGGGCAGTGGGCGGATCAAAGACGGCGGATGGCCGAGCCATCCTGGCTAATGATATGCACCTCGACGTCACCGTCCCCAACATTTGGTACCGGGCTCAATGGCGTTACGAGGACGTGGAGATGACCGGGCTCGCGCTGCCCGGCGTGCCGCTTCTGATCACCGGCACGAACGGAGCCGTGGCCTGGGGCATCACCAATATGGAAGGAGATTTTCTTGACCTGGTCAGGCTGGATCTCAATCCGACCAATGCGGACGAGTACCGGACGCCGGAGGGCTGGAGACGATTCGAGACCCGGACCGAGTTGATCAAGGTGAGGGGAGAGGACGACGTGCCTCTCACCGTCAAGAGCACGATCTGGGGTCCGCTTGCCGGAAGGTTGTTGCTCGGGCAACCGGTCGCCATTCACTGGACCGCCTTGGATCCCACCGCCGTCAGTGTAGGGCTGATTGACATGGATCGGCCGCGAACACTTGAAGGCGCGCTGGATGTCATGAATCGCGCACGGACTCCCGGGAGCAGTGTGATTCTGGCCGATACACGCGGGCGGGTCGGCTGGACGTATGCCGGCAACATCCCGGTGC
>JAJFBI010000314.1 GCA_020697385.1 Microvirga sp.
AGACCCTAATCTCCCGAACCGTGATGACGAGGCCTTCCTGCGTCCAACCCGTCAGGCCTGGCTCTTCGAACCATTCTCAAGGAGAGGGGTTTAAGCCAGCGCTGGACGATGGCTGGCTCCCGTGAGACTGCATTGTGCTGAGGTTGACCTGACAGACCTACCAAGTCCGCGCAGGCTCAAAATGCTCCAATGGCAACCAAGTTGAGGTCCCGCTTACTGTCTCCATGAATGCGGAATACGTCTCAGACTGCCTCGGGCAGGCGGTCGATGAGCTTGTCGAGCGTGAGAGGATAGTCGCGGATCCGAACGCCAGTGGCATTGTAAACCGCGTTTGCAACCGCTGCTCCGACGCCGCAGATGCCGAGTTCGGCAACCCCTTTGGCCTTCATGGGCGAGGACATTGGGTCGACCTCGTCGAGAAAGATGACGTCCTGATGCGGGATGTCGGCATGGACAGGCACTTCATAGCCTGCAAGATCGTGGTTGACGAAGAAACCCCGCCGCTTGTCCACGGCCAGTTCCTCCATCAACGCCGCTCCAACGCCCATGGTCATCGCGCCGATCACTTGGCTTCTTGCAGACTTTGGATTGAGGATGCGCCCGGCCGCGCACACCGCGAGCATGCGCCGAACCCGAACTTCGCCCGTTGACGCGTCGACGCCGACTTCGACGAAGTGGGCCGCGAAGGTCGATTGTTGGTGGGTTTTGGCGAGATCACCATATTCGATGAGATCCTCTGCAACAAGCTCGCCCGCGCTTGCGGCCTCGGCAAGCGGCACTCTGCGATTGCCTGACCGCACGTCGCCATCCGAGAATACCGCATCCGCCGAGTTGAAGCCGAGTTGCTGCACGACGGCTTCGCGCAGCTTGACGCAGGCGGCATAGACGCCGGCCGTGGAGTTGTTCGCGCCCCATTGCCCGCCGGAGCCGGCGGAGGCCGGGAATGCAGAGTCGCCGAGCCGAACGACCACCTTGTCCAAGGCAACACCCATCATCTCAGCCGCTGTCTGGGCAATGATGGTGTAGGAGCCGGTGCCGATGTCGGTCATGTCGGTCTCGACCGTGACCCTCCCTTGACCATCGAGCCGGACCCGCGCTGCAGACTTTGTCAGGAGGTTGTTGCGGAAGCCCGCCGCTACGCCCATTCCAACGAGCCAGTCTCCGTCCCGCTTATGGGCAGGCTGAGGGGTGCGTTTGTCCCAGCCGAAGCGCTCGGCACCGAGGCGTAGACACCCAATGAGATCGCGATGGGAGAAGTGGCGGTCCAAGTTCTCCGGGTCGACCTGGGTGTCGTTCAGGATTCGAAAATCAACCGGATCCAAGCCGAGCTTCTCCGCCATCTCGTCCATGGCAACCTCAAGCGCCATCATGCCCGGCGCCTCACCCGGCGCACGCATCGCATTGCCTTCCGGAAGGTCGAGGGGAGCGAGCCTCATGGCCATGAGGCGGTTTGCACCCGCGTAGAGCAGCCTCGTCTGCGACACCGCCGTCTCGGGTTTGCCGTCGGTCAGATTGCCGGAGGTACTCTCATGCGCAATCGCCGTGATGATGCCGTCACGGCTTGCACCGATGCGAATGCGTTGAATAGTGGCAGGCCGATGGGTGGTATTGTTGGCGATCAATGGACGAGTAAGGGCCAGTTTGACCGGCCGGCGCGCCGCTTTGGCGCCGAGCGCTGCCAGGACGGCATCGGCCCGGATGAACAGTTTCGCTCCGAACCCACCGCCGATGTAAGGAGAATCGAGACGAACATTGCCTGCCGGAATGCCGAGGATTTTGGCAATGCTGCGTTTTCCCCAGGCGATCATCTGGCTCGATGTCCAAAGGGTCAGCCGATCACCATCCCATGCTGCGATCGTAGCGTGCGGCTCCATCATGGCGTGGCTCTCATCTGGTGTCGTGTAGCTCTCATCGAGTTTCACCGACGCCGCCTCGAACGCACCCTCGAATTGGCCGACCCGGACCTCGGGAGGCCCACTGCTGCCTTCGCCGCTGTCGTCTCCGACGAGCGGGGCATTCGCCGCCTCAGCGGCAAGGTCGAACTTGCCCTCCTCGGGCTGATAATCGACGCGGATGAGATAGGCGGCTGATCGAGCCTGCTCAAATGTCTCCGCGACCACTACGGCAATGGCCTGATGGTAATGCTGAATGACTGGCCCGCCGAACAGATAGGCGGCATTCATCATGCCGCGTTCCAAACGGGGCATATCGAGGGTCGTGACGATCGCCAGAACGCCGGGCGCCGCTTTTGCTTCCTCCAGGTGCATGGCGGAGATGCGCCCCTTGGCGATCGCGGCGCCCAGCACAAAGCCGTAGGCCTGATCTGGCACAACGTCATGCCGTTCGTAGGCGTAAGGTGCCGTACCGGTTGTCTTGTACCGACCGTCAATGCGGTCGGTCGGCTGGCCAACAATCTTGAGCTGGTCGATAGGATTCGTGGTGGCGGGAGTATCGAACCGCATGTTTCAACTCCTCGCTTGGGAAATCACCGCGCCAAGCGTGCGCTCGACCAGCGGCACCTTGAACGCGTTGTCGTGGGTAGGCCTGGCACCGGCAAGAAGCTGTTCGGCAAACACTTTGGGGCCGCGCGGCAGATTTGCCTCCGCCGCCTCGATCCGCCAGGGCTTGTGCGCCACCCCGCCCACAGCCACTCGTCCTGTGCCATCCTGCTGAATGACGGCTGCCACCGACACGAGAGCAAAAGCATATGAGGCGCGGTCGCGCACCTTGCGGTAGATCTGCTTTCCGCCGACGGGCGGCGGCAAGGTCACGGCCGTGATGAGTTCGCCCGATTCCAGCACCGTGTCCACATGGGGCGTATCGCCGGGCAGGCGGTGGAACTCGGCAATCGGGATCGTCCGAACAGCACCGTCGGGGCGCACAGTTTCGACCGTCGCATCGAGCGCGCGCATGGCGACAGCCATGTCGCTGGGGTGGGTGGCGATGCAGGCATCGCTCACACCGATGATGCCAAGTTGGCGGCTGACCCCATCGAGCGCTGAGCAGCCACTGCCCGGCTGTCGCTTGTTGCAAGGCTGCGCCGTGTCGTAGAAGTAAGGGCAGCGGGTGCGCTGGAGAAGGTTCCCGGCGGTCGTTGCCTGATTGCGTAACTGACCGGACGCGCCGGCGAGCAGTGCGCGAGACAGGACACCGTAGTCGCGCCGAATGCGCTCGTCCGCTGCGAGGTCAGTGTTGCGGACAAGGGCACCGATCCGAAGGCCGCCGTCGGGAGAAGGTTCGATGGTGTCGAACTTCAGCCCGTTCACATCCACAAGGTGCGTGGGCGTTTCGATCTGCAGCTTCATCAGGTCGAGCAGATTCGTGCCGCCCGCGATGAATTTTGCGCCAGGCGTACGGGCGACGGCCGCTGCCGCCTCGACGGGCGCGGATGCGCGTTCATAGGTGAAAGCTCTCATCCCTGCCTCTCCGCAACCTCGGTCATGGCCTCAACGATGTTGGAATAAGCGCCACACCGGCAGATATTGCCGCTCATGCGCTCGCGGATCTCGGCCTCGGTGATCTGCACGGGAGCCTCCAGGTCGGCCGTGACATGGCTTGGGATGCCGGCTTTGATCTCGTCCAGCACCGCTACACCAGAGCAAATCTGCCCGGGCGTACAGTAGCCGCACTGATAGCCGTCGTGCTTGATGAACGCCGCCTGCATCGGATGCAGGTTATCGGGCGTACCGATCCCCTCAATCGTGGTGACCGCGCCGCCCTGTTGCATGACGGCAAGCGTCAGGCAGGAGTTGATCCGCCGGCCATCGACCATGACCGTGCACGCCCCACATTGGCCGTGATCGCAGCCCTTCTTTGTCCCCGTCAGATGCAAGTGGTCTCGCAGAGCATCGAGCAACGTCGTGCGGGTGTCGAGATCGAGCGTACGATCCTGCCCGTTCACCTTGAACGAGACCCGGGTCATTACGGGCGTTCCAACGGGAGCAGGTTGCGCTCCTCCCGGGACCGGTGCAGCCGCGACTGCCGCACAGGCGCCAGCTCCGACCACCACCTCACGCCGGTTCACATTCAGCTCTTTAGGATCCGACATGCCGGCCCTTTCCCTATTCATAGTGAGGGTCAATTCTACTCTGCCGCAGCCCAAGGGGGGCCTCACTCACCAGAATGCGACCGGCTTTGAACCAGTTGACAACGGCCTGTCGCCTAAGTGGTTTCAACTGACGTGCGACAAAGCCGAGCCATGAGAAACAATGATGGTGGATGTCTCATTCATCGACGGGGTGGCATCCTAATCTTCAGCCCGATTTATGATTAAGGCCGCACCAAGCTGTCCAGTGCTTTCGACGCTGTGGGGTAGCCTTCTGACGCTCTGGACTAAGGAAAGGTCTCAGCTTACGGGCACTTAACCTACGTCGGCATTTGAGTGCCGAAGGGGGCCAAATGCGTCGGTTTCAAAAGTGCCGTGGAACAGACCTGCGTGCGCTAGACCTGATAGGCTTCCTTACTTCGTAATCAGCCATCCATCTCATGATGTTTGGACGACTGGCGACCAGGTTCGAGGGCTTCAGATCGAAGCCAAGCCTTAGCCAGGTCCGAGGCCGTTATGAGCTGCTTCCATGCACGATCCGTTCGACACCGTGAAATACCGTCACGGAG
>JAJFBI010000007.1 GCA_020697385.1 Microvirga sp.
CGACAGGATTGCCCTTGGGGACAGCGGCAGCTTCTTCGACTGGCAGGGAGACCGGGTTCCGTTCTGAACCCGGTCTCGGTGCTGAATATTTAAATCTTCAAGATACTCTTCGCCTCGTCGAGGAGCTTTTCCGACTCGGGATGGTTGCCAGCCTTGTGGGCTTCCTCGCCTCTTTGGCGCAGGCTCATGACCCTTTGCCGGTCGGATGCCGAGAGTTGTGCCGTCTGCATGGCCTTGTCGATGGCGGCCATGTCCATCGGGCAGCGGCGGGCGAAAGCAGGCGCCGCCGTGGCCAGGCTGAAGGCGAGGACGAGGGTTACTGTGCGAAGCATTGTAGGCCTTCCTCTTCCGCAAGAACACCGGCTCTGTGCAGAAGATATCAAGAGTTTGGCCCCCCATGCTCCATTCTATGCCAATCTTCCGAATGAGTGAACTTCACCTGATGGGTAGATCCTCGGCCGGCTATGGATTCGCGGCACGTGTGATGCGCCGAGCCTTTTCGAAGAAAGTTGGGTTCTGCGACGAAACAGTGTATGACCCTTGAGGCACGAGACATAAGAAGAGAGTCCACGTGCCAGTCGACAATATTTCCAGCTTTGAATCCGTTGCTACGCCTGAGGAAGCCGTCGAGCGCCTCATCGAGCTCCATGACAGCGCCATTGAGGCGCAGCGCCATGCGCTGGAGCATTTCTTTGCCACCGGCACGGCCCCGACGCCTCTTGAGCGATCCCGATTCCGCTATCCGGAACTGCGCCTGGACTACCGGGCATCATCGGTGCCGCCGATCAAGCAGCGGGCTTACGCCAAGTTCCAGGGGCCGGGCGTCTATGCCACGACCGTCACACAGCCGACCTTCTATCGCAACTACCTGCTGGAGCAGCTGAACTTCCTCGTGCGGGACTACGGCGCCACTATCGAGGTCGGCGTCAGCGACCAGGAGATCCCGTATCCTTACGTGTTCGAGCGCGGCGATGAGCTGGGCCGGGGAGCGCATTCGGCTTCCGAGCTTGCCCAGCACTTCCCGACCCCGCTTCTCGCCAAGGTCGGCGACGAGATCGCCGACGGCACCTGGATGTTTCATGAGGGCGACCCGCGTCCCCTGGCGCTGTTCGATGCAGCCCGGGTGGATTACTCCCTGCGCCGCCTCGTACACTACACCGGCAGCGACTGGCGTTGCGTCCAGCCCTGGATCCTGCTCACCAACTATCACCGCTACGTAGACCAGTTCATCCGCTGGGCCGTGAAGGAGCTGGCTGACGAGAACGGGCCTTACACGAGGCTCGAGCTTCCAGGCGGCATTACCATCGACCGAGGATTGGACGAAGGGGCCACTGAAGAGCTGATCGCATCCTCGCCCTGGCACCGATTCCAGATGCCGGCCTATCACCTCATGCGCAAGGACGGGCAGGGCGTGACCCTCGTCAATATCGGCGTCGGCCCGTCGAATGCGAAGAACATCACGGACCACCTCGCGGTGCTGCGGCCGCATTGCTGGCTCATGGTCGGCCATTGCGGGGGGCTTCGCCAGTCGCAATCCATCGGCGATTACGTGCTCGCCCACGGCTATCTGCGGCGCGACCACATCCTCGACAGCGCCGTGCCGCCGGAAATCCCGATCCCGGCCCTGGCCGAGATTCAGGTGGCTTTGCAGGACGCCGCGGTCCAAGTCACCGGTGAGCGCGGCGAGGAGCTGAAGCGGCGTCTGCGCACCGGCACGGTCGTGACCTATGACGACCGCAACTGGGAACTACGCTGGAGCCAGGAACGGCGTCAGATCAACCTTTCCCGCGCCATTGCAGTCGACATGGAGAGCGGCACCATCGCGGCTCAGGGCTATCGCCTGCGGGTGCCTTACGGAACGCTGCTCTGCGTCTCGGACAAGCCACTCCACGGGGAGATCAAGCTGCCGGGTGCGGCCAACGCCTTCTACGAGCGTGCGGTGAGCGAGCATCTCATGATCGGCTTGGCGGCTCTGGACATCCTGAGGGGACAGCGTACCTCCCTCCATTCGCGCAAGCTCCGCAGCTTCGACGAACCGCCCTTCCGGTAAGCCGGCGCTCCGTGTCCCGCGAGAGTCTCGGCCTGCTCCTGGGCTTCGTCGGCGTGTGCATCTTCGCCGGCACGCTGCCCTTCACGCACATTGCCGTCGAGCATCTGAGTCCGCTCTTCGTCACGGCCGGCCGGGCAGCGCTCGCGGGGCTTCTGGCACTGTCGACCTTGCTCCTGCTGCGAAAGCGTTGGCCGTCGCGGCGGCAGATCGGCACCCTGATGCTCGTGGCCCTGTGCCTGGTCGCAGGCTTTCCGGGTTTCACAGCGCTCGCCATGCAGACCGTGCCGGCCTCCCATGGCGGCGTGGTGCTCGGCATCCTGCCGCTCGCCACCTCGGCCATCAGCACCCTGATCGCGGGCGAGCGCCCGAGCGCGGCCTTCTGGCTGGCGGCTGTGACCGGAGCTGCCTTGGTGATCGGATTCACCCTGCACGAGGGTGGCGGCGCGCTGGGGCAGGGGGATGTGTTTCTCCTGGGAGCAGCCCTGTCGTCGGCACTCGGCTACGTGCTCTCGGGCAAGCTCGCCCGCGCAGGCCTCGCCGGCTGGGAGGTGATCTCCTGGGTCTTGGTCGTCGCGTTGCCGGTCACGATCCCGGTGGCGCTCTGGACCATGCCCGAGGAGCCGGGGGCGATCCCTGCCTGGAGCTGGATTAGCTTCGCCTATGTCGCCCTGATGAGCCAATATCTGGGCTTCTTCGCCTGGAATGCGGGGCTCGCCATCGGGGGCATCGCCCATGTGAGCCAGGTTCAGCTCCTTCAAACCTTCATCACCCTGTTGATCGCTTCGTCTCTCAACCGGGAGGACATCCCGCTTTCCGCTTGGTTCGTGGCCGGGGCTGTCTTTATCCTGGTCGTTTTATCCGGGCGCGCGAAGGTCCGCCGGGAAAAGTCCTAAGGCCTTGCTTGCTCCCGCTCTAAAAAAGATATAAACATATCTTTATATGTAAGAGCGAGATTTGGCCGTGCCTGACACCCCGTCTCCATCGCTGGACTTAACCCTGGACGTCCTACGGGCCGCCGCGGAAGAGACACGCCTACGGATCCTGGCCCTTTTGACGGAGGGCGAACTCTCCGTTTCCGATTTTACGGATATCCTTGGACAATCGCAGCCGCGCATCTCCCGGCACCTGAAGCTCTTGGTCGAGGCCGGTCTCGTCGAGAGGCACCGGGAGGGGGCGTGGGCCTTCTTCCGGCTCACCGACCGGGGCGCAGCCCTGCGGATCATCCGCCCGACCCTGGAGAGCCTGGACCGCTCCGATCCGCGGCTGCTGGAGGACCGGACCCGCCTTCAGGCCGTGCGCGCCCAGCGTTCGCAGGCGGCCCAGGCGTTCTTCTCGCGTCTTGCGCCTGAATGGGACCGGATCCGGTCCCTCCATGCGCCGGAAACGGTGGTCGAGGCCGCTGTGATCGACGCTTTGGGTACGCGGGCGATCCGCAACCTTGTCGATCTGGGCACCGGAACCGGCCGCATGCTGCAGCTGCTGGCGCCCCGCGCCCTGCGAACGGTCGGCCTGGATGCCAGCCATGCCATGCTGTCGGTGGCCCGCGCCAACCTGGAAAAGGCCGGCTTGAGAGGCATCGAGCTGCGCCAGGGCGACATCTATGCCCCTCCGTTCCCGAGGGACACGTTTGATCTCGTCGTCATCCATCAGGTTCTGCATTACCTCGACGACCCGGCCCGGGCAATTCGCGAGGCAGCGCGCCTCGTGGCGCCTGGGGGGCGCATCCTCGTGGTGGATTTCGCGCCCCACAGCCTCGAGTTTCTGCGTGAGGCGCAGGCGCATCGCCGCCTCGGCTTCGCGCCCGCCCAAGTGGCGGGCTGGCTCGATGAGGCAGGGCTCGACTGCACCCTTACACAAGAGATCGCTCCACCCAAAAAGGGCGACGAGCATCTGACCGTATCCCTTTGGCTTGGCCAGGATCGCCGCATGGTGACGGATTGGCCCTTGAACGAACCCGACAGAGAGGTCGCCTGATGTCACCGCTCACCCTTCGCCCCAGCCGGCAGGCCTCCCGCCCGATCAAGGTCTCGTTCGAGTTCTTCCCGCCGAAGACAGCCGAGATGGAAGCGACCCTGTGGTCATCCATTCAGCGGCTTGCTCCTCTTAATCCGCAGTTCGTCTCCGTGACATACGGTGCAGGCGGCTCCACCCGTGAGCGGACGCACGCCACGGTATCGCGCCTCGTACAGGAAACGCACCTGAAACCAGCCGCGCATCTCACCTGCGTGGCGGCCACGAAGGGCGAGGTGGACGATGTCGTGCGGTCCTACTGGGATGCAGGCGTGCGCCATATCGTGGCCTTGCGCGGCGACCCGGTGGGCGGCATCGGCACCCGATACGAGGCTCATCCGGGCGGCTACCAGCAGACCTGCGATCTGGTGGCCGGCATCAAGGCCATCGGTGACTTCGAAGTATCGGTTTCCGCTTATCCGGAGAAGCACCCTGAAGCGTCATCGCTGGATGCTGATATCGACGCGCTGCAGGCCAAGGTAGATTGCGGTGCGGATCGCGCCATCACCCAGTTCTTCTTCGACAACGATCACTACTTCCGTTTCCTCGATCGCGTGCGCGCCCGCGGCATCACCATCCCTATCGTGCCCGGCATCGAGCCGGTACAGAACTTCAAGCAGACGGCAAACTTCGCCTCGAAGACCGGCGCGAGCGTGCCCGATTGGCTGGCCGCCCGCTTCGAAGGTCTCGAAGCCGATATGGAGACCCGCAAGCTCGTCGCCGCAGCGGTAGCCGCCGAGCAGGTGATCGACCTCGTCGACCGTGGCGTCGACGAGTTCCACTTCTACACCATGAACCGCGCCGATCTGGTCTACGCCATTTGCCATCTGCTTGGATTGCGTGACCAGGGCATGAAGGCTGCAGCCTGACACCAGCTGTATCCATTGAAATCAACATCGGCGGCTGGAGCAAGCTGGCCGCGATGCAAAGAGAACAGACCGAATGACCGTGCTTCTTCCTCGCCCCGCCAATGGTTCCGATGTGCTCAAGGCACTTCGCGAAGCTGCCTCTGCGCGCATCCTCGTTCTCGACGGTGCCATGGGCACGGAGCTGCAGAACTCACGCTTCTCGGAAGAGGATTTTCGTGGCGAGCGCTTTAAGGATTGGAAGCAGGACGTCAAAGGTAACAATGACCTCCTGATCCTCACTCAACCCGATGCAGTACGCAACGTGCACCTCGACTATTTCCGCGCTGGCGCGGACATCGTCGAAACCAACACATTCTCCGGCACCTCCATCGCCCAGGCCGATTACGGCATGGAGGAGATCGTCTACGAACTGAACTTCGATGGTGCGCGCCTTGCCCGTGAGGCCGCGCTGATGGCCGAGAAAGAGGATGGCCGCCGTCGCTTCGTCGCCGGCGCCGTCGGTCCGACGAACCGTACGCTCTCGATCTCTCCCGACGTGAACAACCCCGGCTATCGCGCGGTCACCTTCGATCAGGTGCGTGAATCCTATGCCGAGCAGGTGAGGGGGCTTGTCGATGGCGGGTCCGAGATCATCCTGATCGAGACCATCTTTGACACGCTCAACGCCAAAGCCGCCATTGTGGCCACGCAGCAGGTCTTTGCCGAGAAGGGCGTGACGCTGCCCGTGATGATCTCGGGCACGATCACCGATCTCTCCGGCCGCACCCTCTCCGGGCAGACGCCCGAGGCCTTCTGGTATTCCGTGCGCCATGCCGAGCCGTTTTCCATCGGCCTCAACTGCGCCCTCGGCGCGCGCGAAATGCGGGCGCACATTCAGGAGATCGGCCGGGTTGCCGATACCCTCGTCTGCGCCTATCCGAATGCCGGCCTGCCGAACGAGTTCGGCCTCTATGACGAGCGTCCGGAGGCCACCGCCTCGATGCTGGCAGAGTTCGCCGATGCCGGTCTCGTCAACGTGGTCGGCGGTTGCTGCGGCACCACGCCGGAGCATATCCGGGCCATTGCCGAGGCTGTGGCGGGCAAGGCGCCGCGCTCCGTGCCGAAGATGCAGCCGCTCATGCGCCTCTCAGGTCTCGAGCCGTTCACGCTCACCTCCGACATTCCGTTCGTGAACGTGGGCGAGCGCACGAACGTCACCGGCTCCGCCAAGTTCCGCAAACTCATCACCAACAACGACTATGCCGCCGCGCTCGATGTGGCGCGCGATCAGGTGGCGAACGGCGCACAGATCATCGACATCAACATGGACGAGGGCCTGCTCGATTCCGAGAAGGCCATGGTGGAGTTCCTCAATCTCGTAGCCGCCGAGCCCGACATCGCCCGCGTGCCCGTGATGGTCGATTCCTCCAAATTTCACGTGATCGAAGCCGGCCTCAAATGCATCCAGGGCAAGGCCATCGTGAACTCGATCTCCATGAAGGAGGGCGAGGCGGCGTTCATCGAGCAGGCAAAGATCTGCCGCGCTTATGGGGCCGCAGTGGTCGTCATGGCCTTCGACGAAGTCGGTCAGGCCGACACGCTCGAGCGCAAGGTCGAGATCTGCACCCGCGCCTATAAGATCCTCACCGAGCAGATCGGCTTCCCACCGGAGGACATCATCTTCGATCCGAACGTGTTCGCGGTGGCGACCGGCATCGAGGAGCACAACGGCTACGGAGTTGATTTCCTCGAAGCGACGCGGATTATCCGCGAGACCCTGCCGCACGCCCATATCTCGGGCGGCGTGTCGAATCTGTCCTTCTCATTCCGCGGCAACGAGCCCGTGCGCGAGGCCATGCACTCGGTGTTCCTGTTCCACGCCATCAAGCTTGGCATGGATATGGGTATCGTCAATGCGGGCCAGCTCGCGGTCTATGACGAGATCGACCCGGAGCTGCGGGAACTGTGCGAGGACGTGGTGCTCAACCGCCGTCCCGATGCCACGGAGCGCCTGCTGGAAGCGGCCCCCCGCTTCAAGGGTGATGGCACTGGCGCCGTAAAGGCGGCCGATCTGGAATGGCGCTCGTGGCCTGTCGGAAAGCGCATTGAGCACGCTCTCGTCAACGGCATCACCGAGTTCATCGAACAGGACACGGAGGAAGCACGTCAGGGAGCCGAACGCCCGCTGCACGTGATCGAAGGTCCGCTCATGGCGGGCATGAACGTGGTGGGCGATCTCTTCGGCGCCGGAAAGATGTTCCTGCCGCAGGTGGTGAAATCCGCCCGCGTGATGAAACAGGCGGTCGCCTACCTCATGCCGTTCATGGAAGCGGAAAAGGCCGCCAATGGCGGCAGCAGTGAGCGCACCGCCGCCGGCAAGGTGCTGATGGCGACCGTGAAGGGCGACGTGCACGACATTGGCAAGAACATCGTTGGCGTGGTTCTGGCCTGCAACAACTACGAGGTCATCGACCTCGGCGTCATGGTCTCGGCTCAAAAGATCCTGGAGACCGCGCGACGGGAGAACGTCGACGTGATTGGTCTCTCTGGCCTCATCACGCCCTCCCTCGACGAGATGGTGAATGTGGCGAGCGAGATGGAGCGTGAAGGCTTTGACATCCCGCTTCTCATCGGCGGCGCCACCACGAGCCGTGTGCACACGGCTGTGAAGATTCACCCGAACTACAACAAGGGCCAGGCGGTCTACGTGACCGATGCGAGCCGAGCCGTTGGTGTCGTCTCCTCGCTTCTGTCGACCGACATGAAGGACGGCTATGTGGAGACGCTCCGGGCCGAGTACCGGAAGGTCGCGGATGCGCATGCGCGCTCCGAGGCTGACAAGCAGCGGCTTTCCATCGAGAAGGCACGCGCCAACAGCCTGAGAATAGACTGGGCATCGTATCAGCCGCCGAAGCCCACCTTCACCGGCGCGCGGGTGTTCCGCAGCTACGATGTCGGCGAGCTTGTGCCCTATATCGATTGGACGCCATTCTTCCAGACCTGGGAACTGAAAGGCCGCTTCCCGGCAATCCTCGAAGACGAGAAGCAGGGCGAGGCCGCGCGCCAGCTCTGGGACGACGCACAGGCCATGCTCAAGCAACTCGTGGAGGAGCGCTGGTTCAACCCGAAGGCGATCATCGGCTTCTGGCCCGCCAATGCGGTGAGCGACGACATCCGTCTCTTCACGGGCGAGAGCCGCTCGGAGAAGCTTGCCACCTTCCATGGCCTGCGCCAGCAGCTTTCCAAGCGCGACGGCAAGCCGAATATCTGCCTGTCCGATTTCGTGGCGCCCGTCGAGAGCGGCAAGCCCGATTGGATCGGCGCCTTCGTGGTGACGTCTGGCATCGAGGAAGTGCGGATCGCCGAGAGGTTCGAGCGCGCCAACGACGATTACCGCTCGATCATGGTGAAGGCGCTGGCCGACCGTATCGCGGAGGCTTTCGCCGAGCGCATGCACGAACGCGTGCGCAAGGAATTCTGGGCTTACGCTCCGGATGAGAGCCTCGGCAATGACGGCCTGATCGGCGAAGAATACCAGGGCATCCGCCCGGCTCCCGGCTATCCCGCACAGCCCGATCATACCGAGAAGGCGACACTGTTCAGTCTGCTCGAAGCCGAGCGCCGCATTGGCGTGAAGCTCACGGAATCCTACGCCATGTGGCCGGGTTCGTCCGTGTCGGGCCTCTACCTGTCGCATCCGCAGTCCTACTACTTCGGCGTCGCAAAGGTCGAGCGCGATCAGGTTGAGGATTACGCCGAGCGCAAGGGCATGAGCGTGACGGAAGTTGAGCGCTGGCTGAGCCCCATCCTCAACTACGATCCGGCGAGCTACCGGGTGATGGCGGCGGAGTAGGGCTTCAAGGTCTCCACTGTCATTCCGGGCCGCGGAGCGAAGCCCGGAATGACAGTGGAGCTACTCCCGCCTTAATGCCTCGATCGGATCGAGCTTCGCTGCGCGCTGTGCCGGATAGAACCCGAAGAAGATGCCGACCAGCGCCGAGAAGCCCACGGCCATGAGGATGGCGTTCGTCGAGACCAGCGAAGGCCAGCCGGCAAGTTGCGCCACGAGATAGGCGGCACCCACGCCAAGGCCAATCCCGAGCGCGCCGCCGATGGTGGAGAGCGTGGTCGCCTCAATGAGGAACTGACTCAGAATGTCGCGCGGGCGCGCGCCCACCGCCAGCCGCAGGCCGATCTCGCGGGTCCGCTCGGTGACGGAAACCAGCATGATGTTCATGATGCCGATGCCGCCGACGAGCAGCGACACCGCGGCCACAGCCGCGAGCAGCATGGAGAGCGTGTTGGCGGAAGCCGAAGCGGTGTTGGCAATCTCGGTCAGGTTGCGGATCGAGAAATCGTCCTCCTGCTCTCCTATGATACGATGGCGCTGCCGCAGAAGCTCCGTCATGCTCTCGATGCCGGGCTCGATATCGCTCTCATTGGCGAACTTCACGAAGATCGAGCCGACGGAGCGGTCTTTGGCGTAGTTGCGGCCGATCACGCGACGGCGGCCCGTGTCGAGCGGCACGAAGACCACATCGTCCTGGTCCTGCCCGAAGGCCGACTGCCCCTTCGGCGCCATCACGCCGATCACGCGGAACGGCACGTTGCGCACGCGCACGAACTGATCGATGGGATCCTCGTCCGCGAAGAGATTGCGGGCGACCGTCTGTCCGAGAAGGATGACGATGTCGCCGCGGCGCACCTCTTCCGGATCGAAAGTACGTCCGGTGGCCACATCCCATTCCCGAGCGGAGAACCAATCGAGGTCGATGCCGTAGATGCGCGTGCCCCAGTTGCTGCCGCCCGCCACCACCTGCGCGCCGCCCTGCACGAAGGGGGCTGCCGCTACCACGCCGTCGATCTCGCGCCGGATCGCCTGCGCATCCTCGTCGGTGAGCGAGGATGCCGCGCCGGCACCCAAACGTGCGCCGCCCTGTGTCACGTTGCCCGGCGTGACGATGGCGAGGTTGGCGCCGAGCGAGCGGATCTGCTGGTCAACGAGATTGCGCGCGCCCGAGCCGATCGCCACCATGGCGATCACGGCCGCGACGCCGATCACGATGCCCAGCATGGTGAGCAGGCTGCGCAGGGCATTGGCCATTATGGCGGAAAATGCGGAGCGGATCGCCTCGATCCATCTCACTGGGCGGCCTCCGCTTCGAGATCGCGAGCATTGACGGGCGTCTGGCGATGATCGTCGATCACGCGTCCGTCGCGAAAGCGGACGAGGCGGTGCGCGTGGCGTCCCACCTCGGCGTCATGAGTCACCAGCACGATGGTGACGCCCTCGCGGTTGAGCTCCTGAAACAGAGCCATAATCTCGTTCGCCGTGCGGCTGTCGAGGGCGCCGGTCGGCTCATCGGCGAGGAGCAGGCTCGGGCTGTTCACGAGCGCTCGTGCAATCGCCACTCGCTGCTGCTGCCCGCCCGACAATTGCATGGGGCGATGGTGGGCGCGGTCCACAAGACCAACGCGGCCGAGGGCCTGCAGGGCGCGCTCGCGGCGGGTCCTGCGGTCGAAGCCGGCATAGATCATCGGCAGTTCCACATTGCCCAGTGCATCCACACGCGGCAACATGTTGAACTGCTGGAACACGAAGCCGATCTCGCGATTGCGCAGGCGCGCCAATCCGGCGGCATCGAGACTTTCAACGGCAGTTCCGGCGAGTCGGTATTGGCCGCCCGTCGGCCGGTCGAGGCAGCCGATGAGGTTCATGAAGGTGGACTTGCCAGAACCCGAGGGACCCATGACGGCGACGAAGTCACCCTGCTCGATATCGAGCGACACGCTGTCGAGTGCGACGACGCGTCCGGCATCGAGATCGTAGACCCGTCTCAAATCGCGTGTTTCGATGAGGGCCACTTCTCTGTCCCTAGAACATGCGCGGCGGGCGCGGACGGCGATTGGCGCCGGCGCCGTTCGCCTCATCCGCAGAACCGGCCCGCGGTCCGCCGATGATGATGGCTGCGCCCTCCTTCAGATCGCTGCGGATGATCTCCGTGTAGGCTCCATCCGTCACGCCCAGCCGCACGGGTACGGGCTGCGGATTGCCGTCAGGTCCGACACGGTAGATCCGCGCTCTGGCGCCCTCGTCCTCCAAGAACTGGACCTGTTCGCCGCGTGGCCGCCGCCGTAGCCCTTGGCCATCCGGTGTCGCGCCCCTTCCATCGCCGGTACCGGTTTGCTCATCAGTCTTGCGCGGCCGGCGCCTTGGAGTCTCGCCATTCGGCGCGTCGTCTCTCGACTCAGCGGCGGCCGTCGTGATGGTAGGCCGGAACCGTAAAGCCGCGTTGGGAATGCGCAGCACGTCCTCGCGTTCGTCGGTGATAATCTGGAGGTTCGCTGTCATACCAGGCAGCAGCGCTTGGTCCTGGTTGCGCACGCTGATGACCGCCGTATAGGTGACCACGTTTTGCACAGTCTGCGCGGCAAGGCGCACCATGCGCACCCTGCCGTCGAAGCTGCGGTTCGGATAGGCGTTGACCGTGAAGGAAACCTTCTGTCCTTCCTTGAGACGGCCCACATCTGCCTCATCGATATTGGCGTAGATGTCTATCTCGCTCAGATCCTGCGCGACGGTGAACAGGGTTGGCGACGAGAGCGACGCGGCAACCGTCTGGCCGAGTTCCACTTCGCGCTTCACCACCACGCCATCGACCGGAGACTTGATCTCCGTGCGGGCAAGATCGATCTCGATGTCCCTGAGCTTCGCCTGTCGCTGCAGGATGATCGCCTCGGAGGATTTCACATTTGCTTCCGACAGCGCGAGATCGGCATTCAGCCCAAGCGTCTCTGCCTGGTTGGACGCGATCTGCGCGTTGGCCGAGGCGAGGTTCGCGGTCTGTATGTCCACCTGCGTGCGGGCCTGCTCAAGAGCCGTCTGCGCTCCGACCGCGCGGGCATTGAGTTCCGTCTGCCGCTCGAAACCGCGCCGGGCTTCCTCCAGCTGGGCCTGCGTGCGCTCGCGCTGTGCCCGAAGATCCGCGGCCTGCGCTTCAGCGCGCTGAAGTGCGGAGCGGGCCTTGTCGATCTGGGCCCGCTTGGTATCGAGATCGGCTTTCGCCTGGGCGAGATCCGCCAATGCCGCATCCCGGCGCGACTTGATCTGCTCCGCATAAAGGCGGGCCACCACCTGGCCTTGCTTCACGGGCGTGTTGTAGTCGGCGAGGATCTCGACCACCTGGCCGGAGAGCTGCGAGCCGACGAGCACCGTCGTGACGGGATTGAGCGTCCCCGTGGCGCGCACGCTGGCGGTGATCTGCCCGCGATCGACTGCAGCGAGACGATAGGCCTGGGCCGAGGCATTGCCGCCCGTGGGCTTCCACAGCACGAAGCCAGCGCCTCCTGCCACCAGAAGAACCACGATCAGCCACAACCAGACGCGACGCACCCGACAACCCTCTGCAAGACATGAATCTTCATGCGGGGCGATTGTGGCCGATTTCCTATAGTGTTGCGAGTTAACTCTTTGTCATGTGACGGCCTGTGGCCGCGCAGCAATCAGGTTACGCAGGGTCATGATCGTGGACGCATCCGCCACGCCGTCCACACGCTCGGGGCGGAAATGGCGCTGGAAAGCAGCCACCACCTTCTCCGTATCCTCGTCGAACACGCCGGTGATCTTCAAACCGTAGCCGTACATCACGAGCATGGCCTGCAGCGCCTCGATGGGCATGCCTTGGTCGCCACGGGCGAAGAACCGGCCGTCGCTCGTGGCCGTCGGGGCGACCCAGTGGCCGACGCCGACCTCATGCAGAGCATTCCAGGGGAAGAGCTCGCCGGGGTCAACCTTGCGCCCGGGCGCCACATCCGAATGGGCGAGCACACGGGTGGCCGGAATGCGCCAGCGGGTGACGATGTCCTTCGCCAGTGCGGCCACGCTTTCGATCTGTTCCGTGGGGAAGGGCGGTAGCCCGCCCGGATGGCCGGGATTGGCGATCTCGATGCCGATGGAGGCTGAATTGATGTCGGTTTCTCCGTCCCACGAAGAGAGGCCCGCATGCCACGCCCGGCGCGATTCCGGCACCAGCTGCAGCACGCGCCCGTCGCCGAACACGAAATAGTGGGCCGAGACCTGCGAGACCGGATTGCACAGCCACTGCAGGGCTTCGCCTTCATCCGGCATGCCCGTGTAGTGGAGGATGAGCATGGTGGGGCGCCGGCCGTCCTTGCGCTCCCCATGGTTAGGGGAGGGAAACACCTTGGCGGCGACGGGGCTCTCCGGTGTCAGCGCGCTCATGCGGTCACCTGATATTGCGCTCTGAGGCGACGCGTTCCCAGGCTGCGTTGATAGCGGCCACACGCTCGGTGGCGATCTTTACGGCCTCCGGCGGCAGACCGCGGGCGATCTCCCGGTCGGGGTGGTTGTCGGCCACGAGTTTGCGGTAGTGCCGCTTCAGCTCCTCGTCGCTCATGCTCCGGTCGGCCTTGAGGATGAAGTAGGGATCGTCCTTGCGCGCGACATGGCGGGCCGCGATGCGCTCGAAATCCACGTCCGAGAAGGCGAAGATCGTCGCCACGTCCTTGAGATAGGCATATTCGGCCTCGTGCACGGCCTCGTCCGCCTTGGCGATGTGGAACAGGCCGTCGAGCACGTCCTCGAGGAGCGCAGGCTCCTCATTGAACTCTTCATGGATCTGCCGGGCATAAGCCTCGAAGCCTTCCGAGGTCTGCATGGCGAGGTTGAACAGGCGCTCGACGCGCTCATGCTCACTGTCCGGCACCTCAACAATCTGCTCGAAGGCTCGCACCTCCACGTCGACCACGACGCCGTCGGCCTTCGCCATCTTGGCGGCGAGCGCCACGAGGCCCATGGTGAAAACGACATCGCGCGGCGGCTTTCCGAACAAAGCGCCTTCGCGATCGACGAGAACATGGCCGGCTACACCGCCCAGAAGAGCGCCAATCGGCCCGCCCAACGCGAGGCCTATGCCGGCGCCGCCGAGCTTACCCCAAATCGACTGAATCATCTTAAGTTTAGTCGTACGCTCAAGTGCAGGCAAAAGAAAAGGGGCCGAGAATGTCTCGGCCCCTGAAATTCGCTCTCAGGCGAGATTAGCGGCAATACACGTTGCCGTAGACGTCCTGATAAGTGCCGTAGGGGCAGGCCGGGCCGCGCGGAGCCGTCGAGGCACCCACGATCGCGCCACCAGCGCCACCGATAGCCGCACCGGCCAGAGCGCCGCTTGCCGAACCGGTCGCTGCGCCGCCAATGGCTGCGCCGGCAAGGCCGCCGATTGCTGCGCCGCCGACTGCACGCTCGCCGGGAGTATTGCAGGCTGCCATCGAGAGGGTGAGGGCACCGGCGGCAATGGCTGTCATGATCTTCTTCATGGAGGCTTCCCTGTTGTTGAGCGGGCTAGAGGCAGCCCTGTTAGCTTGACCTTACGCTCTCGCCAACTCCTGTAGGGAGAAAGAGTTCCTCCGACCCCATAAGTTGACAAAAAATTCGGCGCCCGTACGAGCCCAGAATCAAGGCGGTGAAGCCAAGCATCATAGAGGGGACACGGTCAAGCTTGAACGAATTCTGAACAAAAATGGGGCAGGCGACGCCACATCTTCGCCCTATTTCGTCGTCACCCAGCGCGCCCTTACTGATTATTGTCAGCTGGAGTTTCGGTTTGACTTGGCAACACTTCCTCAGAGCGCTGACAATTGCAGGCCTTGGCGCAACGGCTCTTGTCCTGGCATCGCAGGCCCGGGCCGACGGAGGCGAGAACGCCCCGATTTCTCCCGACCAAGCCGAGCAGTTCCTTGGCGCCGCTGCGGCTGAAGCGGCGGCTTTCGCCCAGGAGGAAGCCGCCGCTTCTGCGATCGAGGAACCGGAGCAAGACCTCAAGGGAGCAGGCAAGGGTAAGCAGAAGGCGGCCAGCGCCTCCAAGTCCGCCAAGCCCCAGATAGGCAAGACCGAAGAGGCGAAGCCTGAGAAGGTTGCGAAAGTGGCGCCCGCGCAGGAAGAGGCGGATCAGCAGACCGCGTCCCTGCCTGCGCCGTTGATCGGCGTTGCTCTCACCAAGACCCGCATGCCCGATGCCGCTCGTGCGGTCGCGCTCAAGCCTCTCATCGCCCGCTACGCCTCCGAGCACGGGCTGCCCTACGAACTGGCCGATGCCGTGATCCGGCTTGAGAGCCGCTACAATGCCGGCGCGCGCAACGGCCCGAACATGGGCCTCACCCAGATCAATGTCCGCACGGCCCAATCACTTGGCTACAAAGGCGATGCGGACGGCCTTCTCGATGCGGAAACGAACCTCCGCTTTGGCCTCAAGTACCTGGCCACCGCCTACAAGCTTGCGGGCGGCGATACCTGTGGGACGATCCTGCGCTACCAGTTCGGCCACCGCACCCAGACCATGACAGCTGCCTCCAGGGTCTACTGCGCCAAGGTGAAGGTGATCACGGCTGCAGCCGATTGACCGGCCGCCCTTGACGGCACGACCCTTTTGGCACCACATCCCACCGTCAGCCGGCCGGGCGGCCGCTTCGAGTTCAGCTCGGGGAGGAAAGTCCGGGCTCCATGGAAGCAAGGTGCCGGATAACGTCCGGCGGGGGAAACCCTAGGGAAAGTGCCACAGAAAGCAGACCGCCCTGCAATGCAGGGTCAGGGTGAAAGGGTGCGGTAAGAGCGCACCGCGGACGCAGCAATGCGGACGGCATGGTAAACCCCACCAGGAGCAAAACCGAATAGGGATGACAGGCGTTCGCGCCAGGCCCGCTTCCAGGCTGGTCATCCGGGTTGGTTGCTTGAGGCGGTCAGCAATGATCGTCCCAGAGGAATGGTCGCCACGTTCAAAGTCTTAGACTTTGGGCCCTACAGAACCCGGCTTACAGGCCGGCTGACCCCATCTTTCCACAGGCTCGAATTTTGCGAAAAGCGGAGCAAACCTTTGCTCCGCTTACGATTCATTAACCGTAAATGCGTCTCATGGAGAACGCATGCCGCAAAGCCTGCGCTCCCTCTCCGTTCCGTTGACGACCATTATATCCCATGTTATCCCAAACCATCCCGTCGACGGTGTCTTCCGAAGAGGGCGTCAAGCACCCGAGAAGTGCTGGCGTACTGCTTCTGAAAGTAGCGTCACCACCGACAACGGGTGGCAGATCCTCAGGATCTGCCGGGGGGCTGACAATCAGGAGCGTGCGAGCTGCGGCCAATGAACCGCTTCGTGTCCAATTTCACCAACAAGTTGGATTCGAAGGGTCGCGTCTCGATCCCCGCATCCTTCAGGGCCGTGCTGGCCCGGGATGGATTCGAGGGGCTCTACGTGCATCCGGCGCTCGATGCGCCGGCGCTGGACGCAGGCGGCAACGTGCTCTTGAACGAGATCGATGCGTTCTTGTCGACGCTGTCGCCCTATTCGGACGAACGGGATCAGCTGTCGACGGCATTGTTCGGGACCAGCGAGATTCTGAAGGTCGATCCGGAGGGGCGTGTCATCCTGACGGACACAGTAAAAGTGCATGCCGGGATCGGCGATACGGTGACGTTCGTCGGACTTGGTCACAAGTTCCAGATTTGGGAGCCCGAACGCTTCCGTGCGCACTTGGAGGAGGCGCGCACGAAGGTCCGAGACCTGAAGAGGGCGTTGGGAAACCGAGGTCTGGAGCCAAGGCTAGTGCAGAACACCTCACCAGGAGTACGGGAACGATGATGGGACGCGGCGACGGCCCAGGAGCCGGAGCCGCTGGCGGACCGTCCCGTCACGTTCCTGTTCTCCTGGCGGAGGTTGGCACGGCGCTCGATGCAAAGCGTGGAGGCGTTTTCATCGACGGCACGTTCGGCGCGGGCGGCTACACGCGCGCCATTCTCGATGCCCATCCGCAGAACAGGGTGATCGCCATCGACCGCGATCCCGACGCGATCGCCGGCGGTGAAGCGCTCGCGGCCAAGTACAAGAAACGTCTGATGCTCGTGCCGGGCCGCTTCGGCGACCTCGACGACATCGCGCGCGCGCAAGGGTTCGACAGCGTCGACGGTGTCGTGCTCGACATCGGCGTGTCGTCCATGCAGCTCGACCAGGCCGAGCGCGGCTTCTCGTTCCGCAATGAAGGCCCGCTCGACATGCGCATGGAGCAGTCGGGCCCGAGCGCGGCGGACCTCGTCAACGAATCCTCCGAGGCCGAACTCGCCGACATCTTCTATCATTACGGCGAGGAGCGGCGTGCTCGCGCCGTTGCGCGCGCGGTCATCGAAGCGCGGCGCCGTCAGCCCTTCGAGACCACGCGGCAGCTCGCCGATCTCGTGGCTTCCCTGATTCGGCAGGAGCCGAGCGGTATCCATCCCGCAACACGGGTGTTCCAGGGTCTGCGCATTGCCGTCAACGACGAACTCGGGGAGCTGGCGCGTGCCTTGCACGCAGCCGAGCGAATCCTGAAGCCCAGTGGGCGTCTCGTGGTCGTCACATTCCATTCGCTTGAAGACCGCATCGTGAAGCAGTTCTTCGCCTCCCGCACCGGGCGTG
>JAJFBI010000315.1 GCA_020697385.1 Microvirga sp.
CGCCGATGAGACCGCCGAAGCCGAGGATCTCGCCCCGGCGCAACGTGAAGGAGGCGTTCTCCACATAGCCGGGCACAACCATGTCGCGCACCGTAAGAACGGTCTGGTCGGAGGCGGTCTCGGGCTTCTCGGGATAGAGCTTGGACATGTCGCGGCCGACCATGAGGCGCGCCATCTCGAGGGGCTCCAGCCCGTCGATGTCGCGGGTCGCGATATGGCGCCCGTCCCGCAGCACGGTGACGCGGTCGGCAACCGCCTTCACCTCGTTGAGGCGATGGGAAATGTAGAGCACCGCTACGCCCTGGGAGCGCAGCTTGCGGATGATCTCGAACAGGCTTTCGGCCTCGATGGGCGTGAGAACGGCCGTCGGCTCATCAAAGGCGACCACCTTGTGCGGCACGAGGAGCGCGCGGGCGATCTGGACGAGCTGCCGGTCCGCGATAGACAACCGGCTGACCTCGCGGTCGGGATCGATGCCAGTGCCGAGCTCCCGCAGGATGGACCGCGACCGCTCCCGCATGGCCTTGTCGTCCACGAAGCTGAAGCGCCTGATCTCCCGGCCCAGAAACAGATTCTGAGCAACGGTCAGATCGGGGGCGAGTAGAATCTCCTGGTGTACCAGAACGATGCCGTGAGCTTCGGCATCCACGGGGCCCGAGAAGGCGATCGGCTGGCCGTTGAGGTGCAGGCTCCCCTTTGTGGGAGGAAGGTGCCCTGACAGGATGCGCATGAGGGTCGACTTGCCGGCCCCGTTCTCGCCAATGACGGCATGAACTTCACCCGGCCTCAGATCCAGCGAAATGCCGCTCAGAACCTCGATGGGTCCGAAGGATTTCGAAATGTTCTCTGCGCGAAGAACGGAATCCATCACCAGCTCCGGATGAGCGACGTCGTTCGCCTTCAGTCATGTGAAGGCGGTCACAAGAAGTCTCTATCGGGGCGGATCAGCTGGACGGCACGGGAGCGGGCATTCATTTCCTCCTGCTTGTCTGTCGGTCCTCTGACGGGACTCTTTTCGAAGTAGGGCTATCGAACGGCTCGACAATCACCCTATGTAATCGATTACATGCAACTTTACCGAAATGGCGGCATCTGTCAAACAGAACCATAGTCGGGGGAGAACCATGGACGATTTGGGGCAGGCAGACAGGGCTGAGCCGGAGGAGACGCGGATCCGTGCCGCGCGGATCCAGGATGTCGCCCAGCTCGCCGATGTCTCGACCGCAACGGTGAGCCGAGCGCTCGCCACGCCGGAGCGGGTGTCGCCGGAAGCCCGTGCCCGTGTTCTGGAGGCCATCGCCAAGACCGGATATGTGCCCAATCCAGCCGCGCGATCCTTGCGTTCGCAAAAGACTTTCATGGTCTTGGTCGTTCTGCCTGATCTGTCGAACACCTTCTTTTCCAAGATCCTGCGCGGCATCGAGGAGACGCTCTTCGAGGCCGGCTATGGAATGATCATCAGCGATCTCGACGGCTCACCCGAGAAGGAGGCGCATTTCGCCGCCTTCACGGCGGCAGGCCGTGTGGATGGCGCTATTCTGCTCAATGGGCATCTGTTCGGGCAAAGCCGGGAAGGGGAGGGGCAGCCTGCTCGGTTGACGATCCCACTCGTGGCCTTGTGCGAGGCGATCCCAGGTGCCGACATTCCGCAGATCGAGATCGACAACCGCGCCGCCGCCTCGCGCATGACGCAGCATCTCGCCTCGTTGGGGCACCGGCGCATTGCCTATGTGAGCGGACCGGCGAACAACATCCTGGAGCGGGAGCGCTTCCTTGGCTTCAAGGATGGACTGGAGGCCGCGGGCCTGCCCTTCGATCCGGCGCTCGTGATCCCCGGTGACTACACAATCGAGGCAGGTATCAGGGCTGGCCAGGGGCTAGTGGCCCGGGCCGAACGCCCGACGGCAGTCTTCTGCACCAGTGACGAGATGGCGATCGGGATGATGCGGACCCTTCTCTCTGCCGGCTTGAGAGTCCCGCACGATATCTCCGTTGCAGGGTTCGACGACATCGAATTCGCCGCCGTGGCCGAGCCGTCGCTGACCACGATCCATCAGCCGCGCCGGGAATTGGGACAGGCGGCCGCGTCGGCCTTGATCGATTGCCTGCAAGGCCGCGCCTCGCCCAAGCGAATTCGCCTGGACACGGAACTCGTCCTCAGGGACAGCGTGGCCCCGCTCCAGGGCGGAGCTTAGGTTCGGGCCCTATCGGGCGCATCGAGGAAAGGAGCGGCAGGCTAACCCCAAAAGGCCGTTCCGATTCGCACGCCAATGCTTTACCATCCCGGGCTTCAGTCTTCGGAAGTGAGTTCGACGCCGCGCAGCCTTGCAGGAGATCGATCCGATGACCAAAATCGTCACCTCCCTGTTCCATACCGAGCGCCATGCGATAGCTGCGGCAGACCGTTTGGAGCAGGCTGGCATTCCGAGAGACGCTGTCGACATCTGGTCGACCCCGCACAACCTTGCTCCTCTTCTGGAGGATGACGGAGTGCCCCGTGCAGACGCCTATGCCTATGTCGAGGGCGTGATCCGCGGCGGTTCAGTCATCCTCGTGACGTGCGATGATGCCATGGTCGACCGGATCGTCGGCATTCTGGATCAGGAGGGAGTGTTGGATCTCGACGAGCAGAGGGCGGCATGGCGTTCCGAGGGTTGGGAGGGCGATCAAGCCACCGCTCAACCGGGACAGGCGAGCCACGGCCGGGTTCGTATCCAACCCCGCAAGGGTGACGCGCCCGGTGCAGAAAAAGGCGTCGGTCAGAAGATCGAGAACGCGCCGACGAACAGCACCAGCACCAAACCAATGAAGCCGATATAGCCGTAAAGGGCCTTTCGGGAATGCTGGTGGGCGTAGCTGTCAGTCTCCGCCCCATCCTTCCAGCGCACAGATGATTCCTGATGCCGGGCCATGTCGACCTGCTCCGGCTTCATTGGATTGCCGCCGGCTTCATCGTCCGTGCCGAGAGGAGAGAGGCCAGGGTCGAATACCTCGTTCTTGTCTCCCGTACGGCCGCTGTTGATGTCGCCCTTCAGTTGCGCCGTGGTCGAGCCCTCGTTCATGGGAGGGGCATCCATCGGCTTGATCGTGTGCGTCCGAGGAATGTCGGTGTGATTGGGATTGTCTGAACGCGTGGACATGAAAGCTCTCCGGGCTCCGCTGATGGAGAAACCGCCGGAGGAGTGTGAGGTTCCTGTTCGATGCCTGCTCTGAGGCCGACGGAGCAGGCCGGAAGCTATTGTGCAGACAAGAAAAAAGGCCGTTGTTGCCAACGGCCCGAAGTTTAGGGAGGAAACGCCCTAGAAGGGCTGCAACGCGGCAACGCCAATCGCCGTGTTGCACTGCAATAAGTAAGGAATGCGCGAGCCGGTTTCAAGATTAAAAGGTCAGCACCATTGCCCAATTTTTCGCCTCTCTGCCTCATTGGAGCATCAAAGACCTGGACAGTTCAGCGGCGGGGACCAAGTGGAAGGTCTCAGTATGTCATGAGGGCTAAAAATGCCGAAGCTGAGCGCCGTGCTCGAATCCGCTCTCTACGTCGACGACCTGTCGCGCGCTAAGGAGTTCTATGAGGGCAGCCTCGGGTTGCCGCTCCTGTTGGCGAACCAGCGCATGTGTGCATTCGACGTCGGCGGCACGAGCGTGCTCCTCGTCTTCCTCCGCGGCGGGTCGAACGAGGACATGCCGACGCCGGGCGGCACAATTCCCGGCCACGACGGACATGGCCCCCTTCATATGGCTTTTGCGGTAGCGGCCGAGGAACTGGTGGCATGGGAGCAGAGACTGGGGGAGCGTAAGATCCCCATCGAGAGCCGCGTGACCTGGCCTCGGGGCGGCACGAGCCTCTACTTCCGTGATCCGGACGGGCACGTTCTCGAACTGGCAACGCCCGGGCTCTGGGCCACCTATTGATCGCCGGAGCCCGGGCGGTTCGGGTTCAGGTGACCACGCTGGGCTCGCTGCGTCCTGTCCGGACCATGATCTCCGCGATCTCGTTCGCCGCCTGCACGACAGGAGCCAGAACGTCGGCCGCCGGCAGGTCGTGCTTGCCGGTGTCGGGCTCGAAGCGTTCCAGATAGACCCGCAGGGTCGCGCCCGAGGTGCCGGTTCCCGACAGGCGGAACACGGCGCGGGCGTCCTCCTTGAACAGGATGCGGATGCCTTGCTTGGGCGTCACGGACCCGTCGACGGGATCGGTATAGGCGAAGTCGTCGCACGCTTCGACCGTGAGGCTGCCGAAACCCTGCCCAACGAGACTGGGCAGCTTTTTACGCAAGGCATCCATCAGCTCGTTAGCCGGCCCGGTCTCGAGCTCCTCATAGTCGTGGCGCGTGTAGTAGTCGCGGCCGAACGTGGCCCAGTGCTCGCGCACGATCTGGTCCGCCGGCTTCTTGGTAACGGCCAGGATGTTGAGCCAGAGCAGCACGGCCCAGAGCCCGTCCTTCTCGCGGATGTGGTTGGAGCCCGTGCCCGCGCTCTCCTCGCCGCACAGGGTGATGAGCCCTGCGTCCAGAAGATTGGCGAAGAATTTCCAGCCCGTGGGGGTCTCGAAGAAATTGATGCCGAGCTTTTTGGCCACCCGATCGGCGGCGCGGCTCGTCGGC
>JAJFBI010000316.1 GCA_020697385.1 Microvirga sp.
CAAGCTTCTGTTCAACGACCCGTGGCTCAACTTCCAGACGGTCTACGCCGCGTTCAAGGGCTCGCAGCGCTTCTGTACCGGAGATGGTGAGGAAGCCGAGCGCCTGCAGGACGACGGCACGGTCAAGCGCATCGGCTGTCCCTGCCATCTGCTTGATCCGGGCTACAACGGCTCCGACAAGTGCAAGATCAACGGCACGCTGTCGGTCGTCATCGATGGAGCTCCGGTTGTGGGCGGCGTGTGGAAGCTGCGCACGACCAGCATCAACACCTGCCAGGGCATTGCTTCCAGTCTCACGCTGCTCAGCGGGCTGACGGGCGGCCAGATCGCCGGTGTTCCCCTGATGCTGACGCTGCGGCCCAAAGCAGCGGTCACGCCCGGCGGGCAGTCCACCACCGTCTATGTGGTCGGATTGGAGTACCGCGGCTCGATCGAGCAGCTCCGGCAGTTTGCCCTGGAGCGCGCCACGGCCGACGCCGCCTTCGGTGAACGAATGAACCGGGTCGAGGAGCAGGCCCGACTGATGCTGGCCGCTCCGCCGGTGGGCTCCAACGACATGGAGCATGTTGAGGAGTTCTACCCTAAGGCGGCGGCCAGCGCGCACGACGCCGAGTTGGTCGAAATCGACCCGGACACGGGCGAGGTCCATGAACCCACGCCCAGGGCCAGACCTGGTCACCGGGTCTACGACGAGAGCGGCAAGATCTGGTCTGTCTGCATGACCCTGAACGAAGCTTTCCTCGCCTACCGAGCCGCGAAGGACGCCGCCAAAGACAAGAGCGTGGTCGCGGTCCGCAATCTGGAGCTCCTCCGCAAGGGCTTGGAGGCTGCGAAGAACGGCCAGCGGAAACGGTTTGAGGATGAGATTGCGACGGCCGAGGCGATCAAGGATCAGGTCGACATACTCGATGAGGACGCGGCCAAGCCGGTCTTCGGCGAACAGGAGATTTCAGCATGAAAGACGACCCCTACGACGTGATGCCGATCTGGCAGATCGTTGCGATCGGCCTTTTCGGCATGGCCTCACTGGGCCTGGCGGATCTGGCTCGTCGGCTACTCGCGCCCTTCACCAAGCTTTTCGACACGACCCCGAGGGTGATCTGTCCCAACTGCCATTACCGGATGCCGGTGATTGAGCAGCACTGCCCCGAGTGCAGGCAGACGAGGAGGGCAGAGAATGCCTGAGCAACCCGCCCCACCCCCAACAGCCGAAATAGTGAACCTGCTCCAAGATCTCCTGGTGCTCCGCATCAGGGTCCCCGATGGCCAGCTGGAGGTACAGCTGCCCTACGAGTTGCGGTGTCGTCTGCGCGCGCTCGCGGCTCGGCTCGATGACCATAGCGCAGGAGACTGGTGATGAGACTCTCGGCTCTCCTAATCGCAGGAGCCTTGCTGGCTGCTGCGAACCCGGCCGATGCTGCAAGCTACTATATGTCCCCAACGGGGTCGGACAGTGCTGCAGGCACTCTGGCCAGCCCCTGGAAAAGCTACAAGCGCGCCCAGAGCGCCCTGAAGCCCGGCGACACGCTGTTCGCGCGTGGCGGCACATACCTCAAGTGTGCTGGCGGCTGCGGCAGCGCATGGACCAAGAGTGGTACCGCTACGGCGCCGATCACCTTCCGCAACTACCCCGGTGAGACACCGGTCTTTGACGGCGGCAAGGTAGGCACTACCCCGGGGCAGGGCTACTTCCTGATCCTCGACGCCATCGCCCATCTCCATATCAAGGGCCTCAAGGTCACGAAGTGGTGCAGCCAATGGGGCGACGGGGCGATCGAGCCCGAAGACGGCTCCCATGACATCCTGCTCGAAGGGAACCACTTCGTCGACAATGGGTGCGACAAGCTCGACCACCACATCTACGTCGCCGGAGATCCGACGCCCTGGAACATCACGATCCGGGGCAACTACTTCGGCAAAGTGAGTGGCGCCGCCATCCACTGCTACAACACGGCGAGCGAGGTGGGCTGCGCCAAGAACCTGGTCATCGAGAACAACTTCTTCGACGTCGACGCTGGACAGACCGCTGACTCTGGCCCTGGCTATGACGGGGTCATTCTGCGGCACAAGCTCACCGATGTCACTGTTCGCCACAACACTTTCGTCAACAGCGACATCGACATCGGCGGCGCAGTCACGAAGGTCAAAATCCACAACAACGTGTGTTACGCCTCGAATGGGCATCATTGCCTGTCGACGTGGGGCTTCAATAAGGCGGAGCTGGTGGAGCACCATAACTTGTGGCACGCCACAGATGGCACTCCCTTCTCGGGCTGGTCTAAGAGCACCACCCGCAACAACATCTACACAAATCCTCTGTTCGAGGGCGGGAGCTTGACCACTCACAAGCTGTCGACCAGCAGCCCGGCGATCGACAAGGCAGACCCAGCATCGTCTGTCCCGAACGACTATGACGGGCAGACCCGCCCGATGGGTTCGGCCCCGGATATGGGCGCCGACGAGGTCCGCTGACGTAACGACGCCAGGACGTAGGCCCGCGCTTGCGTCCTGGCACCTCGCGCGAGAGGACCGCAGGGCGCGAGAATCATCGATTCCGAGGAAGTAGGCAGAAATGATGAGCAGAAACGCTACCAACCTTTTACTCGCTGTACTAGCTGTGTTCTCCTTGGGGTACCTCGCGGGAGTTTCGGATCAAAGGGAAATCTGGGGGAAACAATCAGTTAGCACATCTGTGTGTGGTAAGGATTGATTCCACGCCAATCGTTGGAAAGACAGGAGAAATCGCCGTGAGCGAGCCCAAGGATAGCGCAATATGCGCTTTGGAGCCGACTGAGGAGCCGTCGACCCAAGGCCCGGTCACGATCGACCAGATCGCCGAGATGCGGCGTATCTGCCTCGCAGCAACAGAGGGCGAATGGTGGGCCGGTCCTACGCCTTTCTATTTGACCGCAGGTCAAGTGCATCAGGGCAAGCATCCCCTGACCATCCGCAGCCCGGCGCATACGGAGGAAATTGCGACCGTCTGGACGTGCCTGCTGCCCGTTGAAGCCAATGCCGAGTTCATCGCTACATTCTGCCCAGGCCGGGTGCTGGCTCTTCTGGAAGAAATAGAGCGACTGTCCGGCCGCCGCGTCGGCGGAGGGCCAACGATTGACGCAGAGATGGCCGTCGCCGAGCTACCGGCGCCGCTGTCGGATAAACTTTGATTATCCCGCTACCACTGAAAACACAGGAGAAATCCTAATGGATGCGTCTGCTGATTGCGCTTTTGAGACCTGGGAGGGGCACAGTGTTGATTTGCTGGCCGACGCCCCCGAACTCGATCTTGTCGCCACTGATCCACCCTACGCCTTCGGCGGAAGCGGGGACGAGCACGCCATCTCGGCAACCGTCGCTGTGGCCCTACGCGCCGCCTCCGGCGGTGCCCTGAGGGCAGCCTTGGCTCACCCTCCGCTGCGGCTCAGGGACTGGCATACACCGCGGCAGGCTCTGCCGCGGTGGGGATTCCGCCCATGAGCCTTGTCCATGCCGGCAAGGCCACAGGTCAAAGGCGCCGACTAATCGGAGCCGAGATGACCAACCGTGAGCGTGATGACTTCTATGAAACGCCTCCGGACGCGGTGATCGATCTGATAAGCGCCGAGACTTTCCACGGGCCGATTTGGGAGCCGGCTTGTGGTCGTGGGGCAATCTCCAAGGTGCTTGAGGCGAATGGGTACGAGGTCGTCAGTACAGACCTAGTCGCGCGTGGCTATGGCAGGTCGCCGATCGATTTTCTGCTTGAGCAAGCCCCGATGGCGCCGAACGTGATCACTAATCCACCATTCAAACTTGCCGAGGAGTTCGTGCGACACGCACGGCGGATTTGTCCCGGCAAGATCGCCCTGCTCCTAAAGCTCGCCTTCCTCGAAGGACTAAAAAGGGCAGACCTATTCCGCTCTGACCCACCTGCCAGGGTTTGGGTATTCAGCCGGCGGATTGCTTGCACAAGTCCCGTCATTACCAGCCGGAGGGACGGCATAGGAGGTGGTATGCTCGCTTTCGCTTGGTTCGTCTGGGAAGGCACGAAAGCTGAGAAGACCATCACGGGATGGCTCTGAGCGCAGTGCCCGTTCCGCCGCGGCAGACCTGCCCGCGGCGTATGACAGCCGCAATGCGCAGGGAGCGGAGCGCGTCACCCGGAGGGCCGGAGCGAAGCGGAGGAGGGCGGAGCCCTTGATGCGTGAGCACCCGGAGCTACCCCAAACCTCTCACGCATGGGTTGCTCGGCAGGCTGTCCGACGCCTTCCACAGGACCTTGCGTTAAACTTATTGGCGAGAGGAGTGAGCATCTGCGGTAGCGAGAGTGCCATGTCGTCTACGTGGCGGGTTGATAGCGAAACCAACGCGAGGACATGCCATGCTGCTTAGTTTCTTCGACAGTTCTTGATTTGTTCTCTGGCTGCGTTGGCCTTCGTCTGCGTAATCCTGCGTGATTACATCGTAATCTTGCCGGATTACTTGGAGGGGATTGTCGGATAATGTCTGATTCCAAGGAAAGAGCGCCATGAGCGAGTACCGCAAGCCCGACCTCTACTGGGTGATCGATGACGGCGAGGCATACGGGACAGACCCGAATGAGATGATGGAA
>JAJFBI010000317.1 GCA_020697385.1 Microvirga sp.
CAGCGTGCCGTAGCTCTCCGCCTCCTTCTGAGCGGCGATCACCGTATCGAGAATTTCGGCCTCGGCCTGCTTGTGCCGCTCCTCGGACCAGGCGCCCCGCACGATCAGGTGGTTCTTCAGACGAATGAGCGGATCGCCCAGAGGCCAAGCATCGGACTCGGTCTTCGGCCGATAGGCCGACGGGTCGTCGGATGTGGAATGCGCTCCGGCCCGGTAGGTGACATACTCGACGAGCGTCGGTCCGAGATTGCGACGGGCCCGCTCGACAGCCCACTTAGCCACGGCATAAACGGCCAGATAGTCGTTGCCGTCTACCCGCAACGACGGAATGCCGAAGCCCAAGCCCCTGGCCGCAAACGTGCCCGATCCGCCCCGGGCGATGCCCTGGAAGGTCGAGATCGCCCACTGGTTGTTGACGATATTGAGGATCACCGGCGCCTTGTAGGTGGAGGCGAAGACGAGGGCGGCATGGAAGTCCGACTCGGCGGTCGATCCATCGCCGATCCATGCTGCGGCGATCTTGGTATCGTTGCGGATCGCCGATGCCATCGCCATGGGATAGCCGTCCGCGATCAGGAGGCCGGCCTGGCGATAGGTCGGAAAGTTCATGTCGCCTGGAGAGAGAGCCTTGCGGAAGGCGCAGCTGATCGCCTCTTCCCCGAGATGCTGCATATAAAACGACGTCTTGCCCTGGCGCTGGGCAATCAGCATCCTCGCGTCGAAGGTGCGCAGCGTCATCATGTGGCGCATGCCCTCGATCAGGTCCTCATCGCTCAGCAGGCCGGCCCAGGGACCGACGGCCTCTCCATTCCGGTTCAGAACGCGAATGATCGAAAAGGCGAGGTCCCGGATCGTCTCCGGGTCGACATCGATTTCGGGCCTCGGGACGGCTCCTGCCTTGGGGATCTTAACGTTCGAGAAATCCGGTGTTCCTCCCGGCCGAACGGCCGGTTCCGGCACGTGAAGAGACAAGGGTGCGTCAGTCGTCATGATTTGCTGTTCTCCTCCGGAGAGAACTAGGAAAGAAACACCATCTGGCCATAGGCGCAACGCCGCGGACATGAGGGCCAGGAGCGGAAGCTGCGGTTCACCCAGTCCGCCTATCCCAAGTCTGGACTGGTTCGTTCTAATCCAAACCCCTCGGTCTTCCCTTAGTTATGCACGAAGACATCCGCATGCTCGGCCGAGAAGCGCCCCAGTTCCTCCATAACGGCCTGGAGATGAGCCGCCATGGCTTTGTGCGCCGCTTGGGAGTCGCCGGTTTCCAGGGCGTGGAAGATCTCGCGATGCTCGGCCAGGGTCACGGTATGCCGGCGCGGCGACGAGAGGAGCCGGCGCACCCTGTCGATATTGGCCCGGGAAGCATCGATCACGGCAGCTACACGAGGCAGGTTCAGCCCCTCGACCAGGATCGTATGAAACACGAGATCCAGCGCATAGAAGCCAGGACGGTCGCCGCGCTCGACCGCCTCCTGCTGGGCTTGCAGGTTTTCGCGAAGGGCCACCAAATCGGCCTCTGACAGGTGCTCGGCTGCCATTTCCGCCACCATGCATTCCAAAGCCTGTCGGATCAGCATCGATTCCCTGATCTCCGGAAGGCGGATGCGTGCGGCCCGGCTGCCACGCTGCGGCAGGATTTCGACGAGCCCCTCCGCGGCAAGACGTGCGAGGGCCTCTGAGACGGGAAACCGAGAAACTCCGAGGGCAGCGCAAACGGCCCCTTTGTCGATGAACTCGCCCGGCTCGAACTCGAGATCGACGATGGCCGACCGAAGCGAGCGCTCGACCTGCTCGGTCGTATTCCCCCGAAGCACCCGTTCCAAGGGAGTTAGGAATTCGTAGTATTTTCTCTTGTCGAACGCGTCCATATGCCTAACATGTTAGTCCAACCGATAGGCGAAAGCCAACAGCTTGTCGGGTGCCTCCGGTGAGCAACCAGCTCGCCGATCATCACGAACCGGCCGCAGAGCCGGGTTTTTTCGGAGAAACGCCTATGCCATCTCTGACCCGCCGCCTAGCCTTCAGCCTCATCGTCACAAATGGGCCCTCTGGGCCGGTGAGGAACTCAAGAAGCGGACCAACGGCAAGTACACGATCGAGGTCTTCCCGGCCTCGTCGCTCGGCAAGGAGAGCGACATTAACGAGGGCCTCTCCCTCGGCACAGTCGATATCATCTATACCGGCCAGCTTTTCGCCGGCCGTGCACATGGACCGGTCGCCATCGGCGGTGCCCCCTACATGTTCCGCGACTTCGGCCACTGGAATGCCTTCCGGAAATCCGACCTCTTCAAGGAACTCGGCCAAGGCTACGAGAAGAAGACGGGCCATCCGGTCGTGAGCCTCACCTATTACGGCGAGCGGCACGTGACGGCGAACAAGGACATCACTAAACCCGAGGACATGAAGGGGTTGAAGATCCGCGTGCCCGATGCGCCGCTCTACACCATGTTCCCAAGAGCCGTCGGGGCCAACCCGACGCCGATTGCCTTCGCGGAGGTCTATCTCGCGCTCTCGCAGGGCGTGGTCGACGCGCAGGAGAATCCTCTCGTCACCATCCAGGCCAAGAAGTTCCATGAGGTCCAGAAGAACATCGTGCTGACGGGTCACATCACGGACGCTCTTCTCACCATCGTGTCCGGCGGCACGATGAAGCGCCTCTCGGCCGACGAGCAGAAAGTCCTGACCGAGATCCTGCAGGAGGCTGCGGACAAGTGCACCGACGACATCGTCAAGATGGAGAAGGAACTGTCAGACTGGTTCAAGGGTCAGGGCAAGAACGTGGTGGCAGTGGATCGGACACCGTTCCGCGATGCCGTGGTCAAGATGCACATGGGCTCCGACGCAACCTGGGATAAGACGGTCTACGACCGTCTCCAGGCGATCAAGGCGACTACCAACTAGCGCGACCATCGAGGCTCTCTTTCCTATCGAGAGAGCCTCACGCTTCTCATCGAGAAAAGCCGGAACGCATGTCTGCAATCCAGAACTCACAAACCTCTGCCACGACTGAGGCGAGGAGCGGTGCCACCCCGCCGGAGGACATCCACCGGGAGATGGATGAACTCTTCGAACAATGGCGGGAGGAGGAGGCGCATGTGGACCTCTCCGACCTCCGATGGTCGGACGCCTTGGTCTTTGCGATCTTCTGGATCCTGTTCGGCATTGTCTTCCTGCAGTTCTTCACCCGCTATGTCCTGAACAACTCGCTAGGGTGGACGGAGGAGATCGCCCGATATCTCCTCATCCTCGTCACCTTCGTCGGCTCGGTGACGGCCATGCGCAAAGGCTCGCACATCGCCGTCGAGGCGCTTCTCGTCTATCTTCCCCGCGAAGCCAGGCATTGGACCCTTGTCGCGGTGGATGGCCTTGTCGCCCTCTTCTGCGGCGCCATGGCCTGGTATGCCTATCAGCTTGGGGCGCTTGCTCCAGGCTACATGGTCTCGATCGATATCCCGAAAAGCTATCTGTACTGGGCGGTTTCCGCCGCCCTGATGGGCGTGACCGTGCATGCGATCGTGCGGTTCCTGCGGCGCCTGCGGCGCCGTGAGGCGGATGCCACCCACAGTCTGACACTCGACTGAGAGCGAATTACTTCCATGCTGATCACCCTGATGCTCGTCGCGCTCCTGGTCATGATCGTCATCGGTGTACCGATTGCGGTCGCACTGGCTGGTTCCTCGCTGCTGTTCCTGTTCGTGGGAAACCTGACGGGTGAAATCACAACTCCGGTGATCACGGTGATCCACCGCATGGTGAACGGCGTCGATTCCTTTCCTCTGCTGGCAGTCCCCTTTTTCATCATGGCTGGCAACCTGATGAACTCTGCCGGGATCACCAAGCAGATCTATGATTTCGCTGTCGCGGCCGTCGGCTGGCTGAGGGGCGGCCTGGGCCATGTGAACGTCGCCGGTTCAGTTATCTTCGCCGGCATGTCCGGAACAGCCGTGGCTGACGCGGGCGGCCTCGGAACGATCGAGATCAAGGCCATGCGTGATCACGGCTACGACACGAAGTTTGCCGTGGGCCTCACGGCCGCTTCATCGACCATCGGGCCGATCATCCCGCCGTCTTTGCCACTCGTCATCTACGGCGTGGTTGCCAACGCGTCGATCAACGCGCTCTTCGTGGCAGGGATCGTCCCTGGCCTGATCATGGCACTTTTCATGTCGGCCACTGTGGCTCTCTATGCCCATCACTACGGCATCGGTCGTGATGCGAAGTTCGAGTTCGGTCGCCTCGGGCGCTCCTTCCTCAATGCCTTCCTCCCCCTCTTGACACCCGCCATCATTATCGGAGGCATGAGCTTCGGCCTGTTCACCCCGACTGAAGCAGCCGTTTTCGCCTGCGCCTATGCGCTCCTACTGTCGACTGTGATCCATGGCGGTCTGAATATGGCGCTGATGTCACGGGGACAGCGAGCTCGCTATTCGGTACTGAGCCTGCGCCAGCTGGTTCGTGTCACCATGGACACGATCGAGACAACGGCCGTAGTGCTCCTCATCGTGGCAGGCGCTTCGATTTTCGGTTGGGTGCTGACTACAACCCGCACAACCGACGCTCTTGGTGAGTGGATTATTACCTATGCGGCCGACCCCATCACCTTTCTGCTTCTGGTGAATGTCTTCCTGCTGATCGTCGGCTGCTTCATGGAGACCATTGCAGCCATCACCATTCTGACCCCAGTGCTGCTGCCGGTTGCCGTCAAGCTCGGCATCGACCCGGTTCATTTTGGCATCATCATGGTGCTGAACCTGATGATCGGATTGCTGACGCCGCCTGTCGGCATGGTTCTCTATGTCCTGACGAGAGTGGCAAAAATCTCCTTCGAGGATTGTATGAAAGCCTGTGCGCCTTGGCTGGTGCCCTTGCTCCTCGTCCTTCTCCTCATCACCTTTGTCCCTGAAACCGTCCTTTGGCTGCCGCGATTCCTCAAGGAAAACGGCTATCTTTGATTTTGAGAAGCGATTGTCATGAACACCCCACGCACTATTCGTCTTTCACCTGATGACAACGTCGTCATCGCCATTGACCTCGTGAACCAGGGCGCCGAGACGTCGGGCCTGACGGCCCGCGAGCGTATTCTGCGCGGCCACAAGATGGCCTCGAAGCCGATCCGCGAGGGAGAGCCGATCCGGAAGTTCGGCCAGATCATCGGCTTCGCCAAGAGCCATATCGCGCCGGGCGAGTGGGTGCATGAGCACAATGTCGGCCTGCACGACTTCGAGCGGGACTACGCCTTCTGCCAAGATGCGAGAGATGTCGATCCGCTCCCGCCGGAACTGCAGGCCACATTCCAGGGATATCGGCGCGCCTCGAGCAAAACCGGGACCCGCAATTATATCGGCATCCTCACATCCGTGAACTGCTCCGCGTCCGTCGCTCGGTTCGCAGCAACGGAAGTCGAACGCTCAGGCATCCTGCGCGACTATCCTGGCATCGACGGCATCGTGGCCATCGTTCATGGCACAGGCTGCGGTCATGCGGCCTATGGCGAGGGGTTCGAGATCCTGCGCCGGACCCAATGGGGCTATGCCAGCCATCCTAATTTCGCGGGCGTGATCATGGTCGGCCTGGGCTGCGAGGTGTTCCAGATCGGCCGCATGAAGCAGGAATACGGGCTTACGGAGACAGACACGTTCCGCACCCTGACCATACAGGAAACCGGAGGGACCCGGCGGACGGTGCAGGCCATCGTCGAGGCCGTAAAAGCTATGCTTCCGGTCGTCGCAAAGGCACAGCGGGAAACACGTCCCGCCTCGGAGCTGGTTCTGGCACTTCAATGCGGTGGCTCCGACGGCTATTCCGCCCTCACGGCCAATCCGGCCTTGGGTGTCGCCTCCGATCTGCTCGTGCAACATGGCGGGACATCCATTCTGTCCGAGACACCAGAGATCTACGGCGCGGAGCATCTGCTCACTCGCCGCGCAGCAACCCGGGAAGTCGGTGAAAAGCTCGTCGCGCGGATCAAATGGTGGGAAGCCTATACGGAACGCAATGGCGGCGAGATGAACAACAACCCGTCACCTGGCAACAAGGCAGGCGGCCTGACGACGATTCTCGAGAAATCCCTGGGTGCCACTGCCAAGGGCGGGCGCTCCACGCTCCAAGCTGTGTACGAATACGCCGAGCAGGTGAAAGAACGCGGCTTCGTCTATATGGACACGCCCGGCTACGATCCAGTTGCCGCGACGGGCCAAGTCGCCGGCGGTGCGAACCTCATCGCCTTCACCACGGGGCGTGGGTCCGCTTTCGGCTGCAAGCCCGCGCCGTCGCTCAAGCTCGCGACGAACTCGGACATCTATCGCCGCATGATCGATGACATGGACATCAACTGCGGCGATATCCTCGACGGCGTCTCCCTGGAAGAGAAAGGGAAGGAGATCTTCGAGACCCTGCTGAAGGTCGCCTCCGGACAACACACGAAATCGGAGGA
>JAJFBI010000318.1 GCA_020697385.1 Microvirga sp.
GCTGCATGTGCTCGGGGCCGCCTTCGTGGTCGGCGGCATCGCCGTCTTCGACATCAAGGTGCTGGCGGAGCATGGCAAACATGCTTGGCAGGTAGGACGCTATGCCATTCCCCTCGCGGCTGCTGGTCTCGCTCTGCAGATCCCGACAGGCGTGCTTCTTCTGGCCGTAGAGGCCCGTGCGCTCGGAACCAACCCTGCCTTCTATGTGAAGCTCGCCTTCATCGCTCTGGGCCTCGTCAATGTCGCGCTTTTCCATGCCCGCTTCGGATCGGCTCTGCGCACTGGTGCCCTGCCGCCGGAAGCCCGCGCCTATGCCCTCGTGTCGCTCCTCGCATGGATCGTCACACTCTTGGCAGGACGTATGATCGCCTATCTCTAACTGGGCGCACTCTGTTGTCACGCAACTCCATTCACCAACGAGGTCTTCATGCGCTTGCGGCTGGCGCTTTGCGGAATCCTTCTTTGCTTTAGCGCGGCCTTGGCCAACTCTCGGTCATCGGGCGAAACCGTCGAGCAGGCCCTGTGCCGGCTGATCGATGGCGCTGCACAGGTTCAAAAAGTTCCTCGTGATCTGCTCACTCGGCTAATCTGGCAGGAAAGCTCTTTCCGCCCGCATGTGATCAGCCCGGCAGGGGCGCAAGGCATCGCACAATTCATGCCCGGCACGGCCAAGGAGCGGGGACTGACCGATCCCTTCGATCCTGAACAGGCGATCCCGAAGGCCGCGGAATTCATCGCCCATCTGTCACAGCAATTCGGCAATCTGGGCTTGGCTGCCGCTGCCTATAACGGCGGTCCGGCGCGCGTCGCTTCGTGGCTGGCCGGGCGGGGAGAATTACCGGCGGAGACTCAGAACTACGTTGTGGCCGTGACGGGCCGCTCGGCGGAGGAATGGGCTTCGGACGCAAGGGACAAGAAGGATCGCGGCGAGGCGTCCGGCACCGAGCCGCAGACATGCCTGCAGGTCGTCTCCACCTTGCGGGTCCCAAGCCGTGGCGACATGTTCGAGGCGCCCTTTGCCCCTTGGGGTGTTCAGCTTGCCGGCAATTTCTCGAAGGACAGAGCGCTAGCCAGCTTCAGGCGCGCAAGCAGGACGTATGCGTCCCTGATCAAGGATACGCGCCCAATGATCATCGGCACACGGCTGCGCTATCGCGGGAGCAAGACCTTCTATCGCGTGCGCGCGCCGGCCGAAACGCGGCAGGCCGCGGAGCAGCTGTGCCGGGATATCCGCTCGGCCGGAGGAAGCTGCATCGTGTTGCCGAGCTAAAGAAAAAGCCCCTCGGTGTTTCCACCGAGGGGCCTTTCGGAATGATCGGGATCAGCGGCGCTGAGGCCGAAGCGAACGGGCCAGTTCGCGGATGACATTGTCCTCGATGTTGAGGTTCAGATCGTTGTCATCGTTGTTGTCGTCATCGTCCCGCATGTCGGCATCCGCCGGAGCGGCGGGCCTGGACAGAACACCGCGCTGCGGGGCCGCCGGCCTGTCGCCAGATTGGGCCGCAGGCGGCGGAGGTGCATTTCGCTGACCGCCGCCCTGCTCCACAGGATTGCGGGCGGGTGCGTGAGTCGTATAGCCCCGGGGCGCGACGTAGCGATTTTCCAAGGCGTCGAGCAAGCTGTTGAGAGCCGCATTCGACATCGGCACGTCCGGTGCCTGAGGGGCACCCTCCAGAGCAATGGACCGATTCTGGTAGGCAACCTCCGTCGTGATGTCCGCGCCGAACCAGGACAGCGGGCGGAAATCCCGGGCCTCGTCCTCGCTCTCGAAGAACACGGAAATCAGATCCAGGGGACCCGGCGTCACGAAACGGAGAATCTGGATGTCGCGGGTGCCGACCGTCAGGTGGGTCAGGAGGTAATCGAGCTTGCCCGGCGTCACGTCGAGGAGCGCCTCGGCATGGGCTCGCGGAACCTCGGTGCGCTCTTCGATCGGCCCGCCGGAGCTGGCGTGAACCAGAACGAGGCTGCCCTTGTCACCTTCGACGACCACGAAGGAGCTGCGGTCGGCCTGATTGGGGAAGTGGCCTTCCGTGACACGATTGCCTCCCCGCTCCTTGCGGATGAGCCGCGCAAGGGAAGAGGCAATGAGGTAACGCCGGGAAGTAACCATATTAAGTTCTCTACTATTAACGGAGCGCCACGCATCAGCTCGAAGAACTTGCAGTACTCTGACTCAAAACAACGAAGTTACAATTCATACTCCAGAGGCAACTCGCCTGGGTTCGACATGCAACAACGTTTGATACTGCGGAAATTCGAGCGTGTAAGCGAAATTCTCTTGAAAGGCTATGATGGCGTTCGCGTGGCAAAGTTCAATGGATGTGGCAAAAAGCTGCCCATGTTTTGTCGATAGAGTTAACGGAGCTCGATCGACATGCTCCAATGTCGCCTCAAGAGCCTTTTGAACTCGGGCTGTTCAGAGTTCTGAGGATCAGTCCATCACATAGATTAAAAGCACCGGCATCTCGTTGAAGAAGATGCCGGTGCCGAGCTGTTCCTGCCTCGAAAGGCGTGAGCCTACTCGCTCGCGGTGGTCTTAGGCACGTAGGGTGAGTTTCCGTCAAAGGTGTAGGCGGTCTTCACCGTGGTGTAGAACTCAGCGGCATAGCGGCCCTGCTCGCGCGGACCGTAGGACGAACCCTTCCGGCCGCCGAACGGCACATGGTAGTCCACCCCCGCCGTCGGCAGGTTCACCATCACCATGCCGGCTTCCGCATTGCGCTTGAAGTGCGAGGCATATTTCAGGCTCGTTGTGCAGATGCCGGACGACAGCCCGAACGGCGTATCGTTGGCAATCTCCAGCGCCTCGTCATAGTCCTTGGCTCGGATCACCGTCGCCACAGGCCCGAAGATCTCCTCGCGCGCCACCCGCATCCGGTTGTCCACGTCCGTGAACAGCGCCGGCTCCAGATAGAAGCCGGGCGCATCACGCTTCAGAAGCTCGCCACCTGCCACCAGCTTGGCGCCTTCTTCCTGGCCGATGCGGATGTACTTCAGATCCTGGTCGAGCTGGCCCTGATCCACCACCGGGCCGATATGGGTGCCGGCCTTCAAGGCATCGTCCACCACCAGGCCAGCCATGCGCTCCTGCATGGCAGCCACGAACCGGTCGTGGATGCCCTCGGTCACGATCAGCCGCGAGGAAGCGGTGCAGCGCTGGCCGGTGGAGAAGAAGGCCGAGTTGACGGCGCAGTCCACTGCAACCTTCAGGTCAGCATCGTCGAGCACGACCATCGGGTTCTTGCCGCCCATCTCGAGCTGCAGCTTCTTCATGGGATCGGCCGTGATGCAGGTCTGGGCCACGCGGCGTCCGGTGGGCACCGAGCCGGTGAAGGAGATGGCCGAGACCTTGGGGCTCTGCAGCATGGCTTCGCCCACCACCGAACCCTTGCCCATCACCAGGTTGAACACGCCGGCCGGCACGCCAGCCCGGATGATGATCTCGGAGAGCGCGTGGGCGGAGCCCGGCACGAGCTCAGCGGGCTTGAACACCACGGTGTTGCCGTAGGCGAGCGCGGGGGCGATCTTCCAGGCCGGAATAGCGATGGGGAAGTTCCAGGGGGTGATCAGGCCGATGACGCCCACCGGCTCGCGCGTGATCTCCACATCGATGAGCGGGCGCACGGACGGCAGCTTCTCGCCCGAAAGCCGCAGACACTCGCCGGCGAAGAAGTGGAAGATCTGGGCCGCACGGGTGACCTCGCCGACGCCCTCAGGGAGTGTCTTGCCCTCCTCGCGGGAGAGGAGCCGTCCGAGTTCCTCCTTGCGGGCCAGGATCTCGTCGCCGACGGTTTTCAGGATATCGTGACGCTGCTGGATCGAGGAGCGCGACCAAGCCAGAAAAGCATCATAGGCCGCCGCAATGGCGCGCTCGGCTTCTGCCGCCGAGGCGCGGGCGAACTCGCCCACCACGTCCTGCGTGTTCGACGGGTTGATGTTCGGCGAGGCCTCCGACGCGGCAAGCCATTCGCCCGCAATGTAGTTCTTCGTCATCGTTAACCTGCCTGTCTGGTGTTGATGAGGCCCCGCTGGGCCAAGTTGGACATGAGTGCGCGAATGCCGAAGGTCCAGGGTTCGCATTCAGAGCTGGGCTTCATGCGGTTGACGAGTGCGCCGAGCTTGGGAGCCGCGATGGTGACGATGTCGCCATGCTTGTGGGTAAAACCCATGCCGGGCTCGCCGCGATCCTGCGTGGGAGCGAACATCGTTCCCAAGAAGAGCGCAAAACCGTCCGGGTATTGATGGTGCGGCCCGACCGTCTGCGCAACCAGATCCTCGGGATCGCGGCTGATCTTCGTGATCGACGACGAGCCTTCGAGCCTGAACCCATCCTCCCCTTCCACGGTGAGGGTCACCGTGGTTTGGCGCACGTCATCGAGAGAGAAGGTGTCGTCGAAGAACCGGACGAACGGTCCGACCGAGCAGGACGCGTTGTTGTCCTTCGCCTTCGAGAGCAGAAGAGCCGAGCGTCCTTCGAAATCGCGCAGGTTCACGTCATTGCCGAGGGTCGCGCCCACGATCTTTCCTTCAGCGGTGACGATCACCACCACTTCCGGCTCAGGGTTATTCCA
>JAJFBI010000319.1 GCA_020697385.1 Microvirga sp.
GGCGATGCCCAGGTGTCCGAGATGCACTGCAACTTCCTGATCAACCATGGCTCCGCCTCCGCGGCCGATATCGAAGGCCTGGGCGAAGAGGTCCGCCGCCGCGTCCGCGAAATGTCGGGCGTGGAGCTCGAATGGGAGATCAAGCGGGTTGGCTTAGCCCGGCCCTGATTCGAATCACTTAACGATCCCGGCTTGCCGGGTTGCATCACAGGAGAGACCCATGGCGAAGCACGTTGCCATCCTTTATGGCGGCTGGTCGGCGGAGCGCGAGGTCAGCCTGGCGTCGGGCCGGGCCTGCTGCAAGGCCCTGGAAGAGCAGGGCTACAAGGTCACCCCCATCGACGTGCAATCCGATATTGCCACCGTCCTTCAGGCAGTTGCGCCGGACGTGGTGTTCAATGCGCTTCACGGGCGGGTGGGCGAAGACGGGACCATTCAGGGCCTGCTCGAACTGTTAAGAATTCCCTACACCCATTCCGGCGTCCTCGCCTCGGCGCTTGCCATGCAGAAGGACAAGGCGAAAATTGTCATGGAAGCGGCCGGCGTGTCGGTTCCCAAAGGCATGGTCGTTAACCGTTTCGAGGCGGCGAAAAGCCACGTGCTGCCGGCGCCCTATGTGATCAAACCGATCAGCGAGGGCTCGTCCTACGGGGTCATCATCGTCCGCGAGGACCGCTCCCATCCGCCCCAGGAGCTGCTGCGCGAGGACTGGGCCTTTGGCGACCAAGTCCTTGTGGAATCATACGTTGCAGGCCGGGAACTCACCTGCGCGGTGATGGGCGACAAGGCCCTGGGCGTCATCGACATCCGGCCCGCCACCGGGGTCTTCTACGATTACGATGCGAAATATGTGAAGGGGGGCTCCATTCACGTCCTCCCGGCAGAAATTAAACCGAATATTTACCAAAAGGTCCAAGAGTTGGCGTTAACGGCGCATCAAGCGCTCGGCTGTCGGGGAATCAGCCGCGCCGACTTGCGGTACGACGATACTCCTGGGGGAACCGGAGAACTCGTCGTTCTAGAAGTCAACACGCAACCCGGCATGACCGAGACGAGCTTGGTGCCAGAACTGGCAGCCCATGCGGGCTATACGTTTGGCGAGCTTGTGCAATGGATGGTGGAGGACGCTACCTGCAACCGATGACGGCCTATCCGGCCGGATTCGCCGTTGCGCGCGCTGCCTCCGGGGGCCGGAGGCCCGCCTCCTCGTTCAAGCAGCCCTCCCGAATCAAAAAGCTGTTCGGCGCCTCCGGCAGCGTGCGCCGGCGCTCCTCGGCCGCTCCCATCGAGCAGCGCCTCCCGCGCTTCCTCGGAACCGGCCTGACGCTCGCCTTCTTCTCGGCGGTCGTCGGCTATGGCCTCTGGCAAGGCGGTCACATCGACGATTTCATCCGCCAGCATGGTGAGCCGCATCATGCGCTGGCACGCTCCGTGGGCCTCGGCCTCGATCAGGTAACGATTTCCGGCATCTCGCAGATGGGCGAGAACGAGGTTCTTGCGGCGGCCGGCATCAACGGCAAGCTGTCGCTTGCCTTCCTCGACGTGAACGACCTGCGCGAGCGCCTCGAGCGCGTCCCGATGGTCAAGTCGGCGACCGTGCGCAAGCTCTATCCCAACGAACTCGTCATCACGCTGGCCGAGCGTGAAGCTCACGCTATCTGGCAGAACAACGGCGAGATCTTCGTTATCGCGTCCGACGGCACGGTGATCGACCTGATGCAGGACGAGCGCTATCTCAATCTGCCCTTCGTGGTGGGGGAGGGCGCCAACGCCCGCAGCAAGGATTACCTCGCGCTCGTCGAGGCGGCAGGGCCGCTGAAACAGCGCATCCGCGCCGGCACACTCGTGGCCGGGCGGCGCTGGACGCTGAAGATGGACAACGGCATGGACGTGCGCCTGCCGGAGATCGGAGCCGCCGACGCGCTGGCCCGTCTCGTGAAGCTCGAACACGAGCAGAAGGTTCTGGAAAAGGACGTGCTGGCAATCGATCTGCGCATGGCGGATCGCGTCGTCGTCCGCTTGACGGAAGAGGCCGCCTTGGCCCGCGCCGAGGCACTCAAGAAAAAACCAATGCGCGGCAAGGGGGTCGATACATGAGTCTCTCGGGTCACGGTTTGACGCCTCGCCTGAAGCCACTCTCCGCACGCAAGAGCGCCATTCTGTCGGTGCTCGACGTGGGAACGAGCAAGGTCGTCTGCGTCGTGGCGGAACTGAAGCCGGCCGACGAGGTCGAGTCGCTGCGCAGCCGCACCCATGTGGCGCGCATCCTCGGCATCGGCCATCAGCGCTCCATGGGCCTGAAAGGTGGCGTTGTCGTCGATCTGGAAGCGGCCGAGGCGGCGATCCGCCAAGCGGTTCATGCCGCCGAACGGATGGCGAAGGTCGAGATCCAGTCGGTGATCGTCAATCTCACCGGCGGGCGTCTCGCGTCCGAGCATTTCGAGGCGCATGTTCCCGTGCGCGGCGCGGTCAGCGAAAACGACGTGCATCGCGTGCTCGATGCGGCGTCGAGCTACGATCTGCGCCGCGGCCGCACCGTTCTTCATGCTCTTCCCACGGGCTTCTCGCTCGATGCGCAGAACCACATCGTCGATCCGGCCGGCATGATCGGTGAGCGCCTCGGCGCGGACCTGCATGTGGTGACCTCGGAGGCGGCTGCTGCACGCAACCTCATGCTGGCGGTTGAGCGCTGCCATCTCGGCGTCGAAGCGGTGATTTCCACGCCTTATGCGGCGGGCCTTTCCGCACTCGTCGACGACGAAGCCGACATGGGCTGTGCGGTCGTCGACATGGGCGGCGGCACCACGAGCGTGGGCATCTTCTCCAATGGGCATCTGGTTCACACCGATGCCATCGCGGTCGGCGGTCATCACGTGACCATGGACATCGCGCGCGGTCTCACGACCCGCGTGTCCGCCGCCGAACGCCTCAAGACCTTCTACGGCTCCGCCATCTCTTCAAGCGCGGATGACCGGGACATGATCGCGGTGCCACAGGTCGATGAGGACGAACGGGACGTTCCGAATCATCTGCCGAAGTCACACCTCGTTCGCATCATCAAGCCGCGGGTCGAGGAAGTTCTCGAACTCGTGCGCGATCGGTTGAAAGGCGCGGGCTTCGCAGCCCAGGCTGGACGGCGGGTCGTGCTGACGGGCGGCGCAAGCCAGCTCGTCGGGCTGCCGGAAACGGCGCGCCGCATCTTGCAGGGCCAGGTTCGTGTCGGGCGTCCGCTCGGCATCAAGGGTCTGCCTGAGGCGGCAAAGGGCCCCGCCTTTTCGGCGGTGGTCGGCCTCCTGGTTTATCCGCAGGTGGCGCATATCGAGTATTTCGAGCCGCAGTCTAGCGGCTTGTTCCAGAGTACGGGAACCGACGGCTACTTCTCCCGAATGGGCCGGTGGATTCGCGATAGTTTCTAAGACGAGTAACGCGTTGGCGCGGCGGGCCATCGTGAGAGTTCAAGTAAACAAAGGTCAGCGTCCGCCAAACGCTCATCACTATAAGGCCAGAAGAGGCACAGATCATGGCTATCAATCAGCAATCTCCGGACATCCGGGAACTCAGGCCGCACATCACGGTTTTCGGCGTCGGCGGTGCCGGCGGCAATGCCGTGAACAACATGATTGAATCGGGTCTGGAGGGCGTCGAGTTCGTGGTGTCGAACACCGACGCACAGGCACTGGCTTCTTCCAAGGCCCAGCGCGTCGTCCAGATGGGCATCCAGGTGACCGAAGGCCTCGGCGCCGGCTCGCAGCCGGAAGTCGGCCGCGCGGCCGCCGAAGAGGTGATCGACGAGATCCGCGATCAGCTCGCAGGCTCGCACATGGTGTTCATCACCGCCGGCATGGGCGGCGGCACCGGCACGGGCGCTGCTCCCGTTGTGGCCCGCGCAGCCCGCGAGCTCGGTATACTGACGGTCGGCGTCGTGACGAAGCCGTTCCAGTTCGAAGGCGTGCGCCGCATGAAGCTGGCGGAAGCCGGCATCACCGAGCTGCAGCAGGCCGTCGACACGCTCATCGTGATCCCGAACCAGAACCTGTTCCGGGTCGCCACCGAGAAGACGACCTTCGCGGACGCCTTCGCCATGGCCGACCAGGTGCTCTATTCGGGCGTTGCCTGCATCACCGACCTGATGGTGAAGGAAGGCCTCATCAACCTCGACTTCGCCGACGTGCGCTCCGTCATGCGCGGCATGGGCAAGGCCATGATGGGCACCGGCGAAGCCTCCGGCGAGAAGCGCGCCATCCGTGCCGCCGAAGCCGCCATCGCCAACCCGCTCCTCGACGACGTGTCGATGAAGGGCGCGCGCGGCCTGCTGATCTCCATCACAGGCGGCAACGACCTCACCCTCTACGAACTCGACGAAGCCGCCACCCGCATCCGCGAGGAAGTGGATCAGGATGCCAACATCATCCTCGGCGCGACCTTCGACGAGAGCCTGGAAGGCATTATCCGCGTGTCCGTCGTGGCCACCGGCATCGACCACGCGATCCTGGAAAACGGCGGCGATCTCACGGCCACCGAGCAGCGCATCTCCGAGGTCGCCGAGCGCCTG
>JAJFBI010000320.1 GCA_020697385.1 Microvirga sp.
CCCCGCCCTCTTCGATCCCTCCGCCATCAGCGAGGAGATTCACGCCCAGAATGCCGACATCGTGGCCAAGCTCTCTGGGCTCGGCCGCTACTGGGAGGCTCCTCCCGCCCTGATCCGCGAGAACCGGCGCAAGGGCCTTGGAGCCTTCCCGCTCATGCCCCTGAGCCGCAGGGCCGATGTCATCACCATCGATGGCCCGGGCGGGCCGCTTCCGCTGCGGATCATTACCCCTGCGAACCCACGAGGCGCCTATCTCCACATCCATGGCGGCGGCTGGACCATCGGCACCGCCGACGAGCAGGATCCCTGGCTCGACCGGCTGGCGGAGCGGTGCGGATTGGCGGTGGTGTCGGTGGAGTACCGGCTTGCCCCCGAGCATCCTTTCCCGGCAGGTCCCGACGATTGCGAGGCGGCGGCCCTCTGGCTGATCCGTGAGGCGGAAAGCCGCTTCGGCACCTCGCGCCTGTTCATCGGCGGCGAGTCGGCCGGCGCCCATCTCTCGGCCCTGACCCTGTTGCGCCTGCGCGACAGGCACGGCCTCAATCCCTTCCGGGGCGCCAATCTCTTCGCCGGCTGCTACGATGTGAGCCTAACCCCGAGTGCGGCCAATTGGGGCGACGAGCCGCTCATTCTGAACACGCCTGGGGTCAAAATTTTCGCGGACAATTTCTGCGGCTCCGAGCTCGACCGGCGCGACCCGGCCATCTCGCCGCTCTATGCGGATCTGAAGGGCCTGCCGCCCGCGCTCTTCTCCGTAGGAACCCGCGACCTGCTTCTGGATGACACCCTCTTTATGGCCTCCCGATGGGTGGCCGCCGGGAACAGCGCGGACCTCGCGGTCTGGCCAGGCGGCGCCCACGTGTTCATCCGCTTCGACAGCGCGCTCGCCGAGCAGGCCCTGTCGCGGATCGATGCGTTTATCGAGGGGCTTTAATCCGCCCCGGCCTGGGAGGGGCGCTGGGTGACGCCGATCTTGGAGGCGGCGATCACGGCCTGGGTGCGGCTATCGACGCCGAGCTTGTCGAGGATGGCCGAGACGTGGGCCTTCACGGTGGCCTCGGAGACCCCGAGTTCGTAGGCGATCTGCTTGTTGAGCAGGCCCTCGGACAGCATGGTCAGCACGCGCACCTGTTGCGGCGTCAGGGTGCCGAGGCGGCGGACGAGGTCGGCGGTCTCCGCGTCCTCGGTGGCCGAGAGATCCACATCCGGAGGGGTCCAGGTGTCGCCGGCAAGCACCGCCTGGATGGCGCCGCCGATGCTGTCGATGTCGATGGATTTCGGAATGAACCCGGAGGCGCCGAAATCCATGGCCCGGCGGATCACGGTGGGCTCCTCCGTGGCGGACACGATCACCACCGGAAGCTCGGGATACTGCGCCCTGAGCGACATGAGGCCGGAAAAGCCCTGGACGCCCGGCATGGTCAGGTCGAGCAGGATCAGGTCGACGTCGCGTTCCTGGGAGAGGGTGGCGTTCAGGTCATCCATCCCACTCGCTTCCATCACCCGGGCCTGGGGCATGATGGAGGCAACGGACTGCCTCAGCGCGCCGCGAAACAGCGGATGGTCGTCGGCAATGATGATCGTGGTGGATTGACTTTGCACGTGTGCCTACTCCCACGAGACGCTTGCCTTGTGCCTTAGCCGCATCCTTGAGGAAATGGCAAGGCGGCAAACGCCGTTCTTGGCTATTCTACGGGAAACTACGGAGGCATCACATGCAATCATGTGGATTACGCCCCGATCAGATGCACGATGAGGTCGCGGGTATGCGCCCGGTCCCGGTGCTCGGCCAGATAAACCCCCTGCCAAGTGCCCAGCACCATCTGGCCGTCCACCACGGGGATGCTCAAGGAAACCCCCGACAGCATGGTCCTGATATGGGCCGGCATGTCGTCCGGCCCCTCGGTGGAGTGGACATAGCCCGCCTCGCGGGGCGCCAGACGGTCGAAGGCCGTCAGCAGGTCCCGGCGCACATCCGGGTCGGCGTTCTCCTGGATGAGCAGGGAGGCCGAGGTGTGGCGGCAGAAGATTGTCAGCAGGCCGTTCAGGATCCCGGTGCCGAACACCCAGCGCGACAGGGGTTCCGTGATCTCGGTAAAGCCCGGGCCTTCGGTCTCGATCACGAGCCGGCCGCTCACCTGCTGGGTGACGCTCGCCTCGGAGAGGGTTTCCACATTCAGCATCGTCAGGCCTCCTGATCCTTCAACGGATGAACCTCCTGTTCGCCCCGTTCCAGGATCTTTTCTAAGGTCTCGATCCGGTCGGCTTCCGCCGCGGGCTTGTCCCAGCGGATGCGGTTGATGCGGGGAAAGCGCATGGCGACGCCGGATTTATGCCGGGTCGAGCGCTGAAGGCCCTCGAAGGCGACCTCCAGCACGAGGCCCCGGTCCTTGCCGTATTCCACCTCCCTGACCGGGCCGAACCGCTTGACCGTATGGTTGCGGACAAAGCGGTCGAGCTTCACCAGCTCCTCGTCGGTGAAGCCGTGATAGGCCTTGCCCACCGGCACCAGCTCCTCGCCGCTTAGGCCGTCGCGCCAGACGCCGAAGGTGTAGTCGGAATAGAAGGACGAGCGCTTCCCGTGGCCGCGCTGGCCGTACATCATCACGGCGTCAACCAGATAAGGGTCACGCTTCCACTTGTACCAGTAGCCTTTGGGGCGGCCGGGCAGGTAGGGGCTGCTCGCCCGCTTCACCATGCAGCCCTCGATGGCGTCCGCATCGGGGCCAGCGCCCACCGAGGCCGGGTCGGCGCGGGCGGCGGCGAGATCCTCCCATGTCTCAAAAGGCACCATGGGCGAGAGGTCGATGCGGGGGTCGTCGAGCCGGGCGACGAGCGCCTCCAGGCGCCGGCGCCGCTCGGCGAAGGGCAGGGGGCGCAGGTCCTCCTCGCCCTCGAACAGGATGTCGTAGACGCGCAAATGAGCCGGAAACTCGGCGATGAGCTTCGGCGTCACGGCCTTCCGGTTCAGACGCTGCTGGAGCACGTTGAAGGTCTGGACGCGTCCGTCGCGAACGATCAGCAGCTCGCCGTCGATGGCGCCCTCGAAATCGAGCGCCTCCACGAGATCGGGAAAGGCGCGGGAGACGTCCTCGCCGGTGCGGGAATAGATCCGCCGCACCGGGCGCCCGTCGCTGCCGTGGCCGGCGGCGGCCTGGAGGCGGATGCCGTCCCATTTCCACTCGGCCAGGAACTCGGACGCCTCGAGCTTCGCAAAGTCCTCGTCCTCCAGCGGATGCGAGAGCATGGAGGGGCGAAACGGGGCAGGGTTGCTGGATTCCGGCTTCTCGCCCCGGCCCTCGACCCAGGCGAACAGCTCCTCGTAAGGCGCCTCCAGCCCGTGCCAGACCAGCTCGACCTCGTCCGGCTCGATCTGCCCGAGCTGGGCGACGGCGGTCTTGGCGAGACGCGCCGAGACGCCGACCCGCAGCTCCCGGGTGATCAGCTTGATCAGCGCCCAGCGCCCGGTCTCGTCCAGCGCGTCCATCCATCCGGCGACCCGGGCGGGCAGATCGCTCTTGCTCGTGGTCGCCAGCGTCTCGATGACCTCGGTGAGGGTGGGGACATGGGCGGGCGGGTTGTTGTGGCCAATGGTGGGTGCACCGTCGGCCGGCGCCACGCTCTCATGCCCCGGAGCGGGCCAGATCAGGGCCACGGTCTCGGCGAGGTCGCCCACATAGTGATAGGACATTCGGAACAGTTCAGGGTCGGTGCGCTCCTCCACGAGGCCGCGGATCAGGCCGGGCTTGGCCTCCTTGAACATCAGCGCGCCGGTCATGGCGGCGAGCGCATAGCCGCGGTCTGGATCCGGGGTGTGGCGGAAATAGTCCGTGAGCAGCCGCAGCTTCGCGTTGCGGCGGGGCTCGTAGCCGAGGCGGTCGAGAAGGGCGGCGAAGCGGTTCATGGCACATCCTCCCCTTGAGGGGGAGGATCGGCCGAAGGCCGAGGTGGGGTGACAGCGCGAACATCGGGAGGTTGAGTTTCCACCTCGCCCCGCTCGCGACCCTCCCCTTCAAGGGGAGGGTGGGCAGCCTCCTCCGCCTCACCTTCGTCGCCGTAGCCCAGCATGTGCAGCGGCCGGGCCTTGATGCCGTGGGTGGTGCACCAATGGACCAGGGCGTCCTCCTGGCCGTGCGTGACCCAGACCTCGCCGGCGCCGGTCTCCTGGATCGTGCGGCAGAGGTCGTCCCAGTCGGAATGATCGGAGATCACCAGCGGCAGCTCCACGCCCTTCTGACGGGCCCGCCCCCGCACCCGCATCCAGCCGGAGGCGAAGCAGGTGACCGGATCGGGGAAGCGGCGCGACCAGAGATCCTGGATGGAGGAGGGCGGGCAGATCACGATGGCGCCCGCGAGCTTCGAACGCTCGGCGGCCACGACCTTCGGCGTTTCCCCCAAGGGGATGCCCTCGGATTTATAGAGTTCGGTCAGGCGCTCCATGGCGCCGTGGAGATGGATCGGCCGGTCGTAGCCTTCCTCGCGCAGAAGCGCCATGACCCGCTGCGCCTTGCCGAGGGCATAGGCCCCGACGATGTGGGCGCG
>JAJFBI010000321.1 GCA_020697385.1 Microvirga sp.
TTCCAGAAGACCCTCATCCTCGACGAGTTCGAGGCCCTGCGCGAAGGCGAGGTCCTTGGCGTCGTGCAGGATCATGTCCTTGCGCCGGTCAGTGTCGATCACGACCTTGGCGCGCTCCAGGGCCGGCGCGTAATCGTCGAAACGCTTCACGCGGATTTCGTCTGGCGCGAGGAAGCGATGGCCCTTCGTGACGTCGCCCGAGCCAATGCCGTCCACATCGAAGCGCACCACCTCCGGATCCTCGGTCTCAGGGCCGAAGGTGCAGAGGATGGAATGGAGCGGGCGCACCCAACGGAGCGAGCCGGGCTCGCGGGACGCCGCGCCCCAGCGCATGGATTTCGGCCAGGGGAAGTTTTTCACGATGCCGGGCAGAATCTCCGCCAGAACGTCCGGCGTCGAGCGGCCGGGCTTCTCGATCACCGCGACGTAGAACTCGCCCTTCTTCGGATCGCTCTCGATCTTCGCCTGCTCGATGGAAGAAAGCCCTGCTCCCTTCAGGAAGCCCTGGATCGCCGCATCGGGCGAGCCGACGCGCGGGCCTTTGCGCTCCTCGCGCACGTCCTGACCCTTGATGGGGAGACCGGCGATGTGCAGCGCCAGCCGCCGCGGCGTCGCAAAGGCCTTGGCGCCCTCATAGAGAAAGCCGCGCTCCACGAGCGCATCGGTGACGAGCTTCTTCAGATCCTCCGCCGCACGGCGCTGCATGCGGGCGGGGATTTCTTCGGAAAAGAGTTCGAGGAGGAGATCGGGCATAATTGGTTCGCCGCTCTATTCCCCTCCCCCTTGTGGGGAGGGGTTAGGGGTGGGGGTGTCGGCGCCAGCGCCGTTCGAAGGTGCGGTGTAAAGAGCCGCATAGATCGTGTCGAGCACGACATCGATCTGGTTCATCACGTCATGGTTCCAAAATCGAAGAACCCTGTAGCCTTGCGTCGTTAGCCAAGCGCTTCGTGCCGCATCGGCTTGAAGACCATTCTCAAGACCGTGCTGGCTTCCATCGACTTCCAAAACCAACTTGGCCCTATGGCAGACGAAGTCAGCTACATATGGGCCGATTGGGGCCTGCTTGCGGAAATGAGTATCGACAAGCGTAACGCGCTCTAGATGCCACCACAGGCGCCTCTCGGCATCAGTCATCCGCCTGCGGAGAGCTCTGGAGCGAAGTGTTCCTAATTTTGTCGTTCGGGACATGGGAGTTTGGAGCTTGATCTTGCGGAGCCGACACCCCCACCCTAGCCCTCCCCACAAGGGGGAGGGAATACGGTGGTGTTTCACGCCGCCACGCCTCCGCCCTCGGTCTTCAGCCATGCGGCGCCGCAGGCTTTCGCCAGTTCGCGGACCCGCAGGATGTAGCTCTGGCGCTCGGTGACGGAGATCACGCCGCGGGCATCGAGCAGGTTGAACATGTGGCTGGCCTTGATGCACTGGTCGTAGGCCGGCAAGGCCATCAGGTGGCGCTGGTCATTGGCATCGGTCTTCGGCTCTCCGGCTTCGAGATACTTGCGGCAGGCGGCTTCCGCGTCGCGGAAGTGCCGGAAGAGCATCTCCGTGTCGGCGTGTTCGAAGTTGTGGCGGGAATATTCCTGCTCGGCCTGCAGGAAGACATCGCGATACGTGACCTTCTCGACGCCCTCGAGGCCGTTGAAGTTGAGGTCGTAGATCGACTCCACGCCCTGCAGGTACATGGCGAGGCGCTCAAGACCGTAGGTCAGCTCGCCCGCCACCGGCGAGCACTCGAAGCCCGCAACCTGCTGGAAGTAGGTGAACTGCGACACTTCCATGCCGTCGCACCAGCATTCCCAGCCGAGGCCCCAGGCGCCGAGCGTCGGGCTCTCCCAATCGTCCTCGACGAAGCGGATATCGTGGAGGGCGGTATCGATGCCGATGGCCTTGAGCGAACCGAGATACAGCTCCTGCAGGTTCGGCGGGTTCGGCTTCAGGATGACCTGGAACTGGTAATAGTGCTGGAGCCGGTTCGGGTTCTCGCCGTAGCGCCCGTCCTTCGGGCGCCGGGAGGGCTGCACATAGGCCGCGCGCCAGGATTTTGGGCCTAGAGCCCTTAAGGTGGTGGCCGGGTGGAAGGTGCCGGCCCCTACCTCCATGTCGTAAGGCTGCAGGATCACGCAGCCCTGTTCGGCCCAATAGCGCTGGAGCGTGAGGATCAGGCCCTGGAAAGAGCGCGCAGGGTTCATATGCGCGGGTTCGCTCGTCATATCGGCGTCCGGTTTTATCCAAAATTTCAGGCGAACCCTTGGGATGACGGGCGCTTCAAGTCAAGCGGTGGGGGTGCTTACTCGCCTCTTCACTGTCATTCCGGGGCGGCCAGAGGCCGAGCCCGGAATCCATAGCCGCTGACGATGCCGGAGAGTGCGCGACGCTGCCCCTTTTTGAAATGTCGTGTTTATGGATTCCGGGCTCCGCTGCGCGGCCCCGGAATGACAGTGTGGTGCTAAAGTCCAAGCCGAGCCCAGGCGGCCCTCTCCTCCAGGGCGCCGACGACCTCGCTCGGATCGATGAGGCTGATGTCGCCGACCCCGCGGCGGCCGAGCAGACGTCCCAGCAGCGGCCGGCGGGCGGGCTCGATCATGCGGAACCGCACCTTGTCACCGAAGCGCTGGCGCATGACGGAGCGGATGTCGCCAAGGCCGTCGACGAGACCGAGATCGACCGCCTCGGCCCCGACCCAGAAGGCGCCGGAGAAGAGATCGTCATAGGAATCGTTGAGCTTCTTGCCCCGGCGGGAGCGGACGAGATCGACGAAGACATCGTGAATCTTCACTTGGAGACCCTTGAGACGGATCACGTCATCCGGGTTCTCGGGCCGGAACGGGTCGAGCATGGCCTTGCTCTTGCCGGCGGTGTGCACCCGCCGCTCAATGCCGATGCGCTCGATCAGCTCGTGGAAGCCGAAGCTTGCGGAAACCACCCCGATGGAACCCACGATGGAGGCCGGATCGGCATAGATCTCGTCGGCCGCGCAGGCGATCATATAGCCGCCGGAGGCCGCCGCGTCCTCCACGAAGGCAATAACGGGAAGTTTCTTCTCCTCCGAGAGGCTGCGGATCCTCTTGAAGATCAGGTGGGATTGCGCCGCCGAGCCGCCCGGCGAGTTGATCACGAGGGCCACGGCCTTTGCGCCCGGCACAGAGAAGGCCCGCTCCAGCAGCGGTGCCACGCTCGACATGGCAAGCCCGGTTCGCAGGGGCATCACGGCCCCGATGGGGCCGGACAGGCGCACCACCGGCACAACGGGGCTGGAAGCGGCGCGGTACTTGGCCGGAAGGAGGAACTGCAGGCTTTCGGGAAGCTTGGAGAGGAGAGATGTTTGAGCCATGGCGTCTATGTAGGGTGCACGGCCCGGCTTCCCAAGATGAACATCCCGTTAGGGAATTCGTTGGCCTCCGTTCAGCTAAGATGGGCTAGAAATCTCATCATGAGGAACAGCCCTGCCCCCTGCCGGGCAGAGGTGAGGAGAAAAAAATGCGTAAGCTGATGTTCGGCCTTCTTGGTCTTGCAACCCTTGGGCTAGGCGCCATCTCGGCACAACCGGTCGAGGCCCAGCCCTACTATCGGGACTACGGATATGGCTATCGTCCCGTGGTCGAGCGCCGCTATGTTCGTCCGCGTCCGGTGATCAGCGTCCAAGTCGGGACCCCCTACCGCGCGTATCGCCCCTACCGGGCTTACCGGCCCGTGCCGGCCTATCGCCCGGTTCGCACGGCTCGCCGGTGCTGGGTCGAGCGGCGGAGAGTGTGGACCAATTACGGATGGGTCCGCCGTCCTGTGGAGGTCTGCCGCACGGCAGGCAGACCCGGTCGCTGGTAACTCTGCAAAGGGCGCCGAAAGGCGCCCTTTTTCATAGGAGAGTAGCCTCGCCCCGGTGCAGCGCCTCGGCTTCAGGGGTGAACCGCCCATCCGGGCCATGCAGAATCACGGGTGGCAGGATGGTGAGAGGAGCCCGGCTGCCCTTGATCCCGGAGAGCAGGAAACGGATCGCAGGCCGGTCGGCAACCGGATGCACGAAGCGAAGTTCAATCCCTCCGAGCCATTTGCCTGAGATTTCCAGGCACTCGGCCACCCGGTCGGCCCGGTGGATCAGCACCAGTCGTCCCTTGGGCTTGAGCAGCCCCGTGCAGGCCTTGAGCCAAGCCTCCAGCCCGCCCGCCGGCAGGGCATGGGCCGCCGCCCGGCCTCGGTCGGGCGAGATGCGGGCTTGCCCTTCCTCCAGGAAGGGTGGATTGGTCAGGACAAGGTCTGCACTCTCCAGCGCGAGACCAGCAGCCTGACGTGAGCCCTTGTTCAGCACATCGGCGACGACGATCTCTCCCTGAACTTCATTGTCCCGACAGTTCCGACGACAGAGCGCGGCGAGGTCGGGATCCCGCTCCACAAAGACGAAGCGCGCATCCTTCTCCCGCGCAGCCACTATGAGCCCCACCGCCCCGGTGGCGGCGCCTACATCCACCACCACGTCGCCGGGCTTCACCTGAGCGGAGGCGGCGAGCAGAACCGCATCGGTGCCGGCGCGGTGGCCCTTGGTCAAGACCGGCATCGATAATGAGCCGGCGCGCCTGCGCCGCGTGATCCCCAGGCACTAGAATCCGGCGCGGGAAGACGCCGATCATGCCCTCCAGGGCGCTCATGTGGTTGTCCGCCACCAGCACCGGGATATTGGCGTTTTCCAATAAGGATTGTAGGAAGCCGACCAGAACGAGATCGCTGCTTCGGACGATTTCGACCATCGGCCTGAGACCCTTTCCCCTGCGCTAAGCGTTTGCATTGCAGCATGGAAAGTGCCATGCCAGTTCATATTCCTACCGGCTTTTCC
>JAJFBI010000322.1 GCA_020697385.1 Microvirga sp.
TTCCTCACAATCACATCCGCCGATTTGTCGACCAGCATTGACTGTACGAAAGCCATGTCGAGCTTGAGCTCTCGAGCGGGCACGCGTTGCAGCTGCTGCATCATCGCGTAGCCAGTTCCGAAATCGTCGATCGATAGATGCAGTCCCTTCAGCCGCATTCGCGCGAGGATATCCAGCGCAGTATGAAGTTGCTTGACGAGGCCACTCTCGGTGATTTCCAGGACGAAGTCTGAAGGAGTTCCGCCGCGGTCCTCTATCACCGCCAAGAGCTTTTCGGGGAGAGAAAGATCACCCAGCGAAAGGGCCGATATGTTCATCGATACCGGGACTCGGGCGACTTCGGAAGACCCCTTGCTCTTGTCAGCAAGAATCTTCCTGACCACGATCCACGTTAACTCATCGATTAGCCCCGACGTCTCGAAAGCCCCGATGAATGCAGCCGCGGGCAGAAGCGCTCTGCGCGGGTGCCGCCAGCGCGCCAGCGCCTCTACGCCTGTAAGCCTTCTGGTCCGTATGTTGAATTGTGGCTGGTAGTGGACGAAAAGTTGATTGCCTGTAATTGCCTGCCGAAGGCTTTTCTGGTGGGTGAACGTTCTGTCGTCCGCTGCGGCCGCCAAGTTCTGCTTGCCGTCGACAGGCTTTGCGAGAATCTCCCGCAGTTCGGCTAGCTTGATCGGTTTCTGAATGGAAGCTCGAAGGTTGAGTCCAAGTGTCTTGGCGAGCTGCGCAGCAACATTTAGGACCTTCTTGTCGTATCCGCTGATCAGGATGACTTCGGAGAGGTACTGTTGATCGCTTAGGTATCGAAGCACCTGAATTCCGTCGACTCCGGGCATCATCAGGTCCAGCACTACGACGGAGGTTTCCGCGCTGAGGCTGGCCTTGAAGCCTTCAAATTCTGTCACCGAAGTGGCCGCGTAACCCACCGATGCAGCGGCGCGCGTGACGAATGCGCACATGTCCGGGTCGTCGTCAATCACCAACAAGTTGTTCACAGCTTTTTGTCCTTGACTGCAGTCCAAGGGGCCATGCTACGCCGATGTCATCCAGATCTTGCGGTGCAGCGCGGCTTTCGCTCTGGCAAAGCCCTCCTGCGCGGCGAGCTTTTGTCTGCTGGCTTCGAGTAATTCCTCGAGGTGCTTGAGCAGTCGTGCAGTGTTGGCCAAGATGGCATCGCTGTCCCGACGCATCTCCTCCAACGCGTCCGCGGCAGCTACTTTTGGATCTTCGACCACCCGTCGAGGCTATCAAGCCATGCTATGGGTAGGGGAGGTCTAATATCACAGTAAGCGGGCAAGGTGAATAACGCACAACGGCGCTGTGTGGGAAGTCACTGCCAAGCCGGGGGTCGGGGCCCCGCCGAGGTAACCGCCTTTCTAAACCATCTCGCGGTCCAACGGGACATCGCGGCGGCCACGTAGAACCAAGCTCTTTCCGCGTTACTGTTCCTCTACAGAAGAGGTGCTGAACCAGCCGCTACCGTGGCTCGAAAATCTCGGGCGCGCGAAGCGCCCCGCTCGTCTACCTACGCTACGGTACTGACCAACGTAGAAGTGCAGCGCCTGCTCTCCCAGATGACCGGCACTAAGTGGCATGGCTAGCCTCCGCCGATTTCTCCTGGAAATTCGTGAGCGGAATGCGCTCTTCACGGCGGGTGCGGTGCGCTCGGCGTGACGTTCATTCAGGTGCTCACGAAGCTGCTCGAGCTGCCTGAGTTCGAACTCCGTTATCACGATGCGTTTCCACGTGTCGCTCGCGCGAATGAGCGCAACGTACATGAGCTTGAGCAATCGGATCGACGAGCCCGCGCGCCTTGAGACCGCGCAGAAAGTCTCGGCAGCTCGCCGTGTCCTCCTTCGTTCCCGGCGCCAAGCCCAATAGCACCTTGTGCCCCATCTCAGTGATGCCCCAGGCCGCAAGCACCGCCTCGCGCGGCTGCCGAGTTGCAGCTCTCGGCGATGCCGTCGACGAACCACACCCTTTAAGGATCGCGGCCGAAGCGCAGCGGGAATAACGGAGACGGAGTCCTGTTCGTCACCATGCGGTTATTACCTTCCAATGCATAGGAGGCATCTAGATGCGCCTTATGGTGACTGCCGTTGCCGTCTTGCTTTGTCGTTGAACGCACTACCCACATCTGCCCGCAACCACGGAACCACGCCCGGCCTCGAGGGCGCGGCGCACGGCATAGCTGAGAATCCGCTTGAATCGAGGAAGCCCAGCCCGGGAGAGAACAATCCGACCACGACGCCGGTGGCTCCAATTGGAGACAACGGCCCTGTACCCGACGCGCCGGGTTTGAACGAAACTGCGCCCGGGCAGCTGTGCGCCGAGCTGCAGATTCCGGAGGAGGTGCTGGCCTGCGAGCTAGACTCGCAGTAATCGACTGAGCGGCGGAGCCATCGGTCGCCGCCGCTCCACTATGGAGCGTCTTTCATTGCAGGAGTCAGAATGAACCGCCGGCAATTTCTCCAAGCGACCGCCGCTGCTGCTTCGGCGGCAAAGCTCGGCGTCTCCCCCGTCCGAGCGCAGGACCGGGGCGGCGCCGTCGCGCCCGAAGACCGCGTGTTCATTACCAACGAAGATTCCAACACCATCGCGGTCATCGACCCGCGCAGCAATTCGATGGAGAGCACGATCAACCTGACGAGCTTCGACGAGGACCCGCGGCCACCGTTCCGTCTAGTCACGGCAGGCGTGATGGCCTCGCATGCGGCCATGATCCACAAGCCCATGTACCACGGCTGCATCGATGCCCACGGTGCCGTGCCCTCGCCCGACGGGCGCCTGCTCGCCACGTCGGGACGAGGCTCGAGCAACGTCTATCTCATTGATGCGGCGGCCAAGCGCGTGGTCGGCAACGTGGCCAATCCGTTCGCCGGGCCGAGCACCAATGCCGAGCGGCTGTCGAGCGGCATCCTGGTCGGACGGGAGCCGCATGAACCGACTTTCACCCGGAGCGGGCGCGAGCTCTGGGTCACGCTGCGCGGCGAGGACCGGATCGCCATCCTCGATGTAGCCCGGGCCGCGCGCCAGGCGACCGGCCAAGATACCGGTGCCGTCCGCCGCTTCGTGTCCACGATCGAAGGACCGGCCCAAGTCTGGTTCAATGCCGCCGGCACCTTGGCGTTCGTCGCGAGCCAAAAGGTTTCCAAAGTCGATGTCCTGCGCCTCGACACCGACGTTGAGGGCTTCTCGCAACCTCAGCGCGTGGTAACTCTCGACATCGGGGCGCAGGACAAGCCTGGCTTCACGCCATTTCTTAAGACTTCTCCTGAGGGCGCCGAAGTATGGTTCTCGCACAAGCTGGCGGACGCGGTATCGGTCCGCTCCACCACCGACCCGTTTGGCATGCTCGACCTGATTCCGCTCGGCAAGATGGCCCGACCCAACCATGTTGAGTTCGTGCAGAACAAACGGGGAAGTGTCGTCTATGCAAGCCTCGCCCGCGTGGACGACGATGGTCCGGGGGGCGTCGCATCGAGCCAGATCGCCATGATCGACCGCGGTGCATCCCCGGGCTCACGCAAGGTAGTCGGATTTTTCTTCTCGCGCGCCCGGGAGGCGCACGGTCTGTGGACGAACCCGACGCACGAGCTGCTCTACATCGCCCACGAGCAGGATGAGCTGCCAGGTACGCCGAACGCTGGCCAGACCTGCTGCACGGCTTTCGACGTATCCAATCCGTTCCAGCCGAAGTTCATCGCGCAGATCCCGCTCGGCGCCCTCAAGCTCCCGTCGGGCGAGCTGCGCAACAAGAAGAGCATCAATCTCGTTTACGTCCGACCGGGGCAGCGGGGCCAGACCGCTTAGGAAGCCGCCATGGAAACGAGACACGCGCACTCCGACTCGGACTTCGCGAAACAGATGGCTGCCGGGATGGAGAAGATGATGCGCGACATGCATGCCGCGCGCCCGACCGGGGACCCGGACGTCGATTTTCTCGCGATGATGATTCCCCACCATGAGGGCGCGATCGAAATGGCGCGGCTGGCGTTGGTGCACGGGCGCGATCCGGCGACACGCCGGCTGGCCGAAGACATCATCACCAGCCAGACCGTCGAGATTCAGGGAATGAAACGGCGACTCGAGATGCTGCGCGGTGGGCGAGACAGCGAGGCTGACTTTCCCGCCTTAGGCGGCACACGCGGCCCGGCGCGCTGAGCGCTTCAGTTCGTATAGTCCACGGTCGTCGGCTGCGGCCAGCGGTCCGGGCTCAGCGTGGCGATCGTTCATGATGCGGCCGGCTTGTCGATGGGACGGTCTTCAGTTCCATGCGCAGCCTCCTGCGGTTTGCCAATGGCGCGGCCAGCGTAGCACTTCTGCTCGAGCGCTAGAATGCGGCCGAACGAGATGCGCAGAATCGCGGTGATGGGGGCGGGCGCGGTAGGCTGCTATTACGGCGGCATGCTGGCGCGCGCCGGGCACGAGGTGACGCTCGTCGGTCGGCCGCCGCATGTGGAAGCGGTGCGGCGCGAGGGGCTGCGCATCCAGACCCAGGCGTTCGACGAGCGCGTGCCGGTGCGGGCGAG
>JAJFBI010000323.1 GCA_020697385.1 Microvirga sp.
GCGCTCATGCGGGCGCCCTGCTCGGAAGCGGCGTTCTCAAGCAGTGCGCGGAAGATCTGCACGGTGAGATTGCGCGGCAGGAGGGTCGTGAGAATCTCGCCTTCTTCGGGCTCATAGTCGTAGACCGCATCGGACGAAGTACCCGTGGCCTCGATCTGAGCCGGGATGATCTGCTGCGCCGTCGGGATCTGGGCAATCACGGACCGGAAGCGCGAGTAGAACAGGGTCGCCACATCGAACTCGCCCGCCTCGAAACGGGCAAGCACCTTCTGGGCGATCATGTCGCCCTGCTCGAAACCGAGCTGGCGCACGGAGCGCAGGTCGATGAGTTCGATGATCTGCTCGGCAAACTGGCGACGCAGGATGTCGTAGCCCTTCTTGCCGACGCAGATGATCTTGACCGTCTTGCCCTCCGCCATCAGGCGGTTGGCATGGTCGCGGGCGAGACGCGCGATCGACGAGTTGAACGCGCCGCAGAGACCACGCTCCGCGGTGCAGACGACCAGAAGATGAACGCGGTCGGAACCGGTGCCGGCGAGCAGCCGCGGCGTCTCGGGCCCGACGGTGATGCCGGACGCGAGGTTGCCGAGCACCGAGGACATGCGCTCCGCATAGGGACGCGCAGCTTCCGCCGCGGTCTGCGCGCGGCGCAGCTTCGCGGCGGCCACCATCTGCATGGCCTTGGTGATCTTCTGCGTCGCCTTGACCGAGGCGATGCGGTTACGAAGGTCTTTTAAGCTCGGCATCGAGCGGCCCTACCCTCTCCGGAAATCCGGCTGGATCTTACGAGAACGCAAGTCTTTACGAGAAAGACCTTTACGAGAAAGACTTGGCGTAGCTCTGGACAACGTCCTTGAGCTTCGCTTCCGAGTCGCTCGACAGGTCCTTCGAAGCGCGGATGGCTTCGAGGAGATCGGTGTGCTTGCCACGCAGGAGCGAGAGCAGACCATCCTCGAAGGCGCGCACCCGGTTGAGGGGCAGGGCGTCGAGATAGCCATTCACGCCGGCGTAGATCACGGCGACCTGCTCTTCCATCTTCAGCGGCGAGAACTGCGGCTGCTTCAGGAGTTCGGTCAGGCGCGAACCGCGGTTCAGCAGGCGCTGGGTCGTGGCGTCGAGGTCGGAGCCGAACTGGGCAAAGGCCGCCATCTCGCGGTACTGGGCCAGCTCGCCCTTGATCTTACCCGCGACCTTCTTCATCGCCTTCGTCTGGGCCGAGGAGCCCACGCGCGACACCGAGAGGCCGACGTTCACCGCCGGGCGGATGCCCTGGTAGAACAGGTCCGTCTCAAGGAAGATCTGGCCGTCGGTGATCGAGATCACGTTGGTCGGGATGTAGGCCGACACGTCGTTGGCCTGCGTCTCGATGACCGGCAGAGCGGTGAGCGAACCCGAGCCGTTCTCTTCGTTGAGCTTCGCGGCGCGCTCGAGCAGGCGCGAGTGCAGGTAGAACACGTCGCCCGGATAAGCCTCGCGGCCCGGAGGACGGCGGAGCAGGAGCGACATCTGACGGTAGGCGACGGCCTGCTTGGACAGATCGTCATAGGTGATCACGGCATGCATGCCGTTGTCGCGGAAGATCGGACGCGGTGGCCGCAACGATGATGGAGTATTCCAGAGCACCGTTCTCTTCGAGAACCTTCACGAACTGGGCAACCGTCGAGCGCTTCTGACCGATGGCGACATAGACGCAGTAGAGCTTCTGGCTCTCGTCGTTGCCCTGGTTCAGCGGCTTCTGGTTGAGAATCGTGTCGAGGGCGATGGCGGTCTTGCCGGTCTGGCGATCGCCGATGATCAGCTCGCGCTGGCCGCGGCCGACCGGGATGAGGGCGTCGATGGACTTGAGGCCCGTCGCCATCGGCTCATGCACGGACTTGCGCGGAATGATGCCGGGAGCCTTCACGTCCACACGGCGGCGCTCGGTAGCCACGATCGGGCCCTTGCCGTCGATGGGGTTGCCGAGCGCGTCAACGACGCGGCCGAGCAGGCCCTTGCCGACCGGCACGTCCACGATGGTGCCCGTGCGCTTCACGGTCTGGCCTTCGGCGATCTCACGGTCGGAGCCGAACACCACGACGCCGACATTGTCGGTCTCGAGGTTGAGGGCCATGCCGCGCACGCCGCTCTCGAATTCGACCATCTCACCGGCCTGGACCTTGTCGAGGCCATAGCAACGGGCGATACCGTCACCGACGGACAGAACCTGTCCGACTTCGGTGACTTCAGCTTCGGTACCGAAGTTCTTGATCTGCTCTTTGAGGATCGCGGAGATCTCAGCGGCTCGAATGTCCATCAGTGGACCTCTTTCATCGCTAGACGAATGGAATTGAGTTTGGTGCGCACCGAGGCATCCACCATGCGGGAACCCATCTTCACGATGAGACCGCCGATGAGGCTCGGGTCGATTTTGACGTCGATGGAGACGTCAGCCTTGGCGACGTCGCGCAGCGCCGCCTTGATTTCGTTCAATACTGTGTCAGACGGCGCTTCGGCCAGAGTGACCTGGGCCCGGACAATACCCTTCGCATCGGACACGAGGTCCTGATAGGCGCGGATCATGTCGGGCAGCGCAAAGAGCCGGCGCTTGGCCGCCACGAGACGGATGAAATTGCCCGCGAGGCCCGAAATGCCGGCCTTGTCGAGAATGGCACCGATCGCGTTCGACTGCTCTTCAGCCGTAAAAACGGGGTTTCGGATCAGGCGCTGCAAATCTTCGCTGCCCCCGATCATCTGGCCGAAGCGGGAGAGGTCGCCTGCAACGGCGTCTACCGCCTTCGCTTCCCGAGCCAGTTCGAACAGCGCCGAAGCATAGCGCAACGCTACGCCCGACAGGAGGGGTCCTTCATGGGAACCGCTTTGCGCCACGTAACCATCTCTCTCGTGTCATAACGGGCCTCGGACCGGAAAGGCCTGCGAACGCGGCTTCCGGGAGACCCGTCAGGTGTGGAAATGAGCCCGGGACGGGAGCCTTCTCCGCCCGTCAGGCGAGGGTGCACTAGCATGGGTTTTTCCGAGGCGCAAGGCGAGCCGGGCCCTGTTTGGCCGGGAAAAACCGGGTGCCTGCCGGAGTGGGGCCTAAAGTTCCAGGGTCGCGACTTCGCAGTTGGCCAGGAACCGGCCGGTAAGCCGGGAGAAGAAGGTGCCGTGGCCTACCACGGCGATTGTGGATTCCGGCCGCTCGGCAAGCCAGCTACGGAACCGCTCGACCCGCTCCTCGAAGACCGGGGCCGGCTCGTAGACGAAGCCGCGCTCGTTCACCTCGCCCTCGCTGTGCCACCAGACCTCGTCCAAATGGCCGAAGTGCAGGTGAGGGAAATCCTGGGCCAGATGGGAGACGGCGCGTCCCACGTCGCAGCTGCTCTCCAGATGCTCCCGATGGAGGCATTCCACGAGGATAGCGGGGGAAGAGGGATGGTCCCCGAAAAGTCCCATGGTGGTCTGAATCGCCCGGGTGAGCGGCGAGGTCACGACGAGTTCATAGGAATACCGGCGCAGCTCCGGCGCCCGCTCGGCCACCTGCTGCCGGCCAAGCTCCGTCAGGGGCGCATCGAAGTGCCCCGGATCCTCGCCGTGCTCGACCCAATGGGCGTTGAAGGTGGACTGGCCGTGGCGGATGCAGTGGACGATCTTGGTCATGGTACCTGTCTTGATGATGATTTGGGCTGATTACAAAAAGCTCTGCGGATCCACGTCGATGGAGACCCGCGTGTTCCCGCGGATTTTAGGGCAGCGGGCCATCCAGCCGCGCAGATAACTCTGGAGATCCACCTCCCGTTCGGTCTTGACCAGAAGCCGGAAGCGGTAGCGGCCGCGGATCAGGGCGAGCGGGGCCTCAGCGGGGCCGAGCACCGTGACGCCGGGCGGCGGCTCCGCCACCAGCGCCATGGCGCGGGCATGGGCCTCCGCCGCCTCGCGCTCGGCCGCCGAGACGATGAGGGAGGCCAGGCGCCCGAACGGCGGCAGGCCCGCCATTTCCCGCACGCGGGTCTCCTCCTCGTAGAACCTTTCCGCATCGCCCGAGATCAGGGCTGCGATGACCGGATGGTCGGGCTGCCAGGTCTGGACTAGAGCGCGACCGGGCTTCTCGCCGCGGCCGGCCCGGCCGGTGACCTGCTGCAGCATCTGGAAGGTGCGCTCGGCCGCCCGGGGATCGCCCGAGGTGAGGCCGATATCGGCGTCGAGCACGCCCACCAGGGTCATGAGCGGGAAATTGTGCCCCTTGGCCACGAGTTGGGTGCCGATGACGATGTCGAACTCGCCCGCCGCGATGGCGGCCAACTCCGTCCGCAGCCGCTCCGTTCCGCCGGGAAAGTCGCTGGACAGCACGATGCAGCGCTTGTCCGGAAATAGGGCCGCGGCCTCTTCCGCAATGCGCTCGACGCCCGGACCGCAGGGCACCAGCGAATCGACGCTGCCGCATTCGACACAGGCGTGCGGGGTGCGCTCCACATGGCCGCAATGGTGGCAGACCAGCGAACGCCGGAATCGGTGCTCGACCAGCCAGGAGGAGCAGTTCGGACATTCGTAACGATGGGCGCAGGCCCGGCAGAGCGTTAAGGGCGCATAGCCGCGCCGGTTGAGGAAGAGCAGCGCCTGCTCGCCGCGCCCAACCGTATCCTCCACAGCCGCTACGAGCGTCGGCGAGAGCCAGCGGCCTTTGGGGATCGCTTCCTTGCGCAGGTCCACGGCGCGGATCTGCGGCATGGAGCGGCCGCCAAAGCGCTCGGGGAGGCGCACATGGCGGTAGCGCCCGCGCTCCACATTGACCCGGCTCTCGATAGACGGCGTGGCCGAGGCCAGGATCACGGAGGCATTCTCGATCCTGCCGCGCACCACCGCCATGTCGCGGGCGTGATAATGCACCCCGTCGTCCTGCTTGTAGGCGGTCTCGTGCTCCTCATCGACCACGATGAGGCCAAGATCGGCGTAAGGCAGGAACAGGGCCGAGCGGGCCCCGGCCACCACCTTCACCTCGCCCGAAGCGATGGCCGCATAGAGCCGCTCGCGCCTGCGGCCCGTGACCCCAGAGTGCCAGGTGGCGGGCTTCACGCCGAAGCGGGCGGCGAAGCGGTCGAGGAACTGGGCGGTCAGGGCGATTTCCGGCATGAGGATCAGCGCCTGCCGGCCTTGGCGCACGGCTTCGGCTACCGCCTCGAAATAGACCTCGGTCTTGCCGGAGCCCGTGACGCCCTCCAACAGGATCACGGGCGGATGCTCCTCGCCCATGGCAGCGACGAGCGTCTCCGCTGCCTCGCCCTGTCCATCGGAAAGCGCGGTGTCGCCGAAGGCGGGGTCGGGCAGTTCTGCCACCGGCTCGGCCAGCAGGACCACGGTCTCGAGAGCCCCTTCGTCGATCAGCCCGTTAATGACCCCGGCGCTGACACCGGCCGCCTGGGCGAGTTCGCTCTTGAGCCGCACCGCCCCATCCTGGGCGATTTCGACCACCTTCTGCCGCGCAGGCGTCATGCGCTTCGGCAGACCGCCCGCGAGCTTCACGCCGACCCGGGCGACCTCCTGCCGGTCGGCATCGGGAATTTTGAGCCCCATGGCCAGCGCCGAGCCCTTGGGTGCAAGCGTGTACCAGGCGATCCAGTCCAGGAACTTGCGCATCTTGGCCGAGAGGTTCGGTGCGTCGATGACGCCCGTCACCTTCTTCAGGTTGCCGCCCTGCCCTTCGCGCATGGACCAGACGACGCCCACCACCTCGCGGTTGGCGAGCGGCACCTGCACCACGTCGCCCTCCTCGACCCCGAGGCCGTCCGGCACGGCATAGGAATAGGCCGTGTCCAGCGCCAGCGGGATGAGGACATCGGCGATGCGGCTTGTCATGGGATAAGAGGTTAACCTGCGACTGTTAGGGTTCTGCCCTTGCATAAATGGGACTCATGTCAAGCAGCGCCACGAAAAATGTTCTCGATCTGGTCCTTCCCGGCGCGGACGACACCCGCCGGGAGGCG
>JAJFBI010000324.1 GCA_020697385.1 Microvirga sp.
CATCATCGAATATGTCGGGCCGCGGATTACGAGCGAAGAGGTCGAGCGGCGCCGGAACACCCGCTATCTGTTCGAGATCAACAGCCGCTGGACCATCGATGGCGCACCGCGCTGGAACACCGCGCGATATATCAACCATTCATGCCGCCCAAACGCCCAGGCGACGATCTCGCGCGGCAGGATCCGCATCAAGGCGATCAAGCGCATCAAGCCCGGCGACGAGATCACCTACAATTATGGAAAGAACTACTTCGAGACCTTCATCAAGCCGCACGGCTGCAGGTGCCGCGCGTGCCAGAAAAAGCGTGAAAGGGAAGCCGCTGCTTGAGACCCACGATGCTCAGCCCACTTTGAGTTCGGATACGGCGCGCTTGGCACCAAGCTCGTAAAGCCTTGTCAGGTGTGCCACCACCTCGCTCGTGAAGCGGGGATCAGCCGGCAGATCATCTCCAAAGATCTCGCGGATGGCGAACAGACCGCGCGCCAACACTTCGGCCGATCCCTCCGCTTTGCTGGCGATTTCCTGAAGCCGGTCCGCCATAGGGTCGCGGACGTCGATTGCCATACCGTTCTCATCGGTGCCGGCCACATAGCGCATCCAGGCCGCGACCCCGAGCGACAGCCGCCTGATCGGCGCACTGACGCTCAGACGGTCGCGGATCGTGCCGAGAAGGCGCTGCGGAAGCTTCTGGGATCCGTCCATGGCGATCTGCCATGTGCGATGCTTCAGGGCCGGGTTCTTGAACCGCTCGATCAGGGCGCTTTTGTAGGATTCCAGATCGGCACCCGCGGGCATGTGGAGCGTCGGCGTGACCTCGTCGTCCATGAGCCCCCGGATCAGGCGGACGAAGGCCTCGTCGGCCATGGTGTCGGCCACGGTCTCATAGCCGGCGAGATAGCCCAGATAGGCGAGCGTCGAGTGGCTTCCGTTGAGCAGCCTGAGCTTCATATGCTCGTAGGGCTCGACATCGCTCACGAACTCGGCGCCCGCGAGCTCCCAGGCAGGGCGTCCCTGTGGGAAGCGGTCCTCGATCACCCATTGGGTGAAAGGCTCGGTGACGACAGGCCATGCATCCGTGACGCCAAGCGCTTCTGCGATCCGCTCGCGGTCTTGGTCGCTGGTGGCCGGCACGATCCGGTCGACCATGGTCGAGGGGCAGGAGACCTCGTCCGCAACAAATCGACCGAGTTCGGGATCGACCAGTTCGGCAAGGTGCGTGAGAACGCGCTTCACGGTGCGGCCGTTGGAGGGAAGGTTGTCGCAGGTCAGCACCGTGAAGGGCGGCACGCCGTTCATGCGCCGGCGGCGCAAGGCCTCGACGATGAAGCCCGGGGCGGATTTCGGATTCATCGAATAAGCGAGATCATGCACGATATCGGGATGGGCCTCGTTCAAGGCGCCCGTCGCCGGATCGTGGCAATAACCCTTCTCGGTGACGGTCAAGGTCACGATCCGCGTTTGAGGATCTGACATGACGTCGAGCAAGTCCTCCGTCTCACGGGGGGCCACGATGACGCGCATAATCGATCCGATGACGCGGAGCGCCTCGCCTTCCTGCGAGCGTACGGACAGGGTGTAGAGCCCATCCTGCGGCTGAAGCGCATCGTAGGTGTCAGGGCTTCGCAGGCTTGCGGCCACGATGCCCCAGTGAGGATCCCGTGCCAGAACATCGTCCGTGTAGACAGCCTGGTGCGCCCGATGGAACGCACCCACGCCGAGGTGAACGACGCCGGTCGTTATAGCCCCTCGGTCATAGGCAGGACGTTGAATCCCCTCTGCCAGATCCGAGAGAGTGTCGGCGTTCAGGCGATCTGACATTGGGTCCTCAATGCGCCGGCTGCTGCTTTGCACGGGTGACGATCTGCGTCGGATTGACGAAGCGCAGGGCGATGATGAGCCAGATGAGGGTCGTCACCATGTAGATCACGGCCATCGCGTCGATGGACTGCACGGCGCGCACACCGGCTGCGAAGACGGAGTAATAGAGCGCCACCACGAGGGTCTGGCTGGTCGGGCCTGCGACGAGGAAGGTCAGCTCGAACATGGCAATGGTGCGCACCAGAACCAGCAGCAGCGCCGCCAGGATGCCGGGCAGAAGCAGCGGCAGGAGCACATAGACGAAGAGCTTGAAGGTGTTGGCCCCGAAGACGCGAGCCGCCGCCTCGATCTTCGGATCGATCTGCTCGATGAAGGGGATCATGACCAGGATCACGAAGGGCACGGTCGGCACGAGATTGGCTGCCACCACGCCCCAGAATGTGCCCGCCAGACCTGTCTGATAGAGCACCGTGGCCAGCGGGATGCCGAAGGTCATCGATGGGATCAGGAGCGGCAGCAGGAAGAGCAGCACGAGAAGCCGCTTTCCGGGAAAATCACGGCGGGCCAACGCATAGGCGGCGGTGACACCCAGCGCCCCTGAGATGAAGACCACGGCCCCGATGACCTGAAAGGTGACGACCAGGACGTCCCAGAGCTGGAATTCGCTCCAGGCGGACGAGTACCAGCGCGTGGTCCAGCCTGCCGGGAGCCAGGTGCCGAGCCAGCGGGTGGCAAAGGAGCTCGTCACCACAGTGGCGATCATGGCGAACAGGTTGACGACAAAGAAGCCGACAGTGGCCCAGATGGCAGCAGCCCAGAGCTTGGAGCCGATTGTGGTATCGCGGATCATCGGATTACCCTTTCGCGCCGGAGGCCGGACCGCGGTAGAATAATCCACGGGAGGCGAGGACCACTACGACTATGGCGAGCTGGACGAAGCCCATGATCATCGCAATCGCAGAGGCCATGGAGTAGTCGTATTCCTCGAAAGCCGCCGTTGCTGCCGCGATCGAGATGACACGGGTAACGCCTGCGGGCTCCCCGAGCAGCACCGCTGAAGGAAACACTGAGAAAGCCTGCACGAAGGACAGGCAGAACGTGATGGCGAAGCCCGGCATCAGCAGCGGCAGGTACACATGGCGGAAACGCTGCCACGCACTGGCCCCAAGGGTCGCCGCCGCCTGCTCGAGTGCCGGATCGATACCCGTCACATAGGAAAGGGTCAGCAGGAAGGTGAACGGGAAGCCCGTGATCACCAGCGAGGCGAAAACGCCCCAGTAATTGTGAACAAGCTTCAAGGGCTGCGAAATCAACCCGAAGGTGAGCAAGGTGCGGTTGAACCAGCCCTGCGGCCCGAGATAGTTCAACAGTCCTTCAGCCACCAGGACTGTACCGAGAGTGATCGGTAGAACGAGGATCGTGGTCAGAAGGCGCTGGCGTCGCATCAGGCGCACACGGAACGCGATCGGCACAGCCAGCAAGAGGTTGACGAGCGTGACGGGGATCGCGAGCCGGAGCGTGTTGGCAATCGTCTCGTAGAGAAACGGATCCGAAAAGAAGCGTCTGTAGTTGGCGAGCCAGTCTCCACCACCCTTCGGCTCGAACGACAGAACGAAGCCGAAGGCGAAGGGATAGACAAAGAGCAGCAGCGTGAAGATGGCGGCAGGAACGACGAGGAGCGTCACCGCATCGAAACCACGGGACGCCAGCCGCTGACGCAGGCTTGGGCCGTGTTCCACGGCTGGCGCGTGAGCAACGGCGTCCATCAATGCCTCCCTTGAACCGGCTCCGCGAACACGAGAATGCGCTCGTCCTCCGTCCGCAGGTGGATTCTGGATCCCGGTTCCACCGGCACATGAGAGCGGAAGACGAAGTCCAGCCCGCCGGCTGAATGAGCGGTGCCGACGAATTCACGGCCGCGATACTCGATGGTGTCGACGGTTGCCGCGATGGCGTTCGGCCCGGCCTCGCCGACTTCAAGATCATCGGACCGGATGGCGGCATAAGCCGTTGAGCCGACGGAAACCCGCTCACGGGCGATGCCGCTGATGCGAGCACCTTCCACGTCGAGGATGGTACGGTCGCCCTCGATGGCGACGACCTTCCCTTTCAACTTATTACGAAAGCCCATGAAGTCAGCCACGTCGAAATGGGCCGGCGCCTCATAGAGCTCCTTCGGCGCACCGACCTGACGCACGACGCCGTCACGCAGAACGACGATCCTGTCGGCGAGCGACAGGGCCTCATCCTGGTCATGGGTCACGTAGATGGTCGTTGCCCCAAGCTCATTGTGAATGCGCCTGATCTCCGCTCGCATCTCGAGGCGCAGCTTGGCATCGAGGTTGGAGAGCGGCTCGTCCATCAGCACCAGGGGCGGCTCGATGACGATGGCGCGGGCAATCGCCACGCGCTGCTGCTGACCGCCGGACAGTTGCCCGGGCAGCTTGTTCTCCTGCCCCTGGAGGCGGACGAGGTTCAGGGCCTCGTCGACCTTGCGGTCGATCTCGGCCTTCGGTCGCCCACGCATCTTCAAGCCGAAGCCGATGTTCTGGCGGACATTGAGATGGGGAAAGAGCGCATAGTTCTGGAACACCATGCCAAACCCTCGCTCCTCGGGACGCAGCGTATCGACCCGGCTCTTGTCGAGCCAGATCGCGCCGCCGGTCACAGGCAGAAGACCCGCG
>JAJFBI010000008.1 GCA_020697385.1 Microvirga sp.
GGACACCGAGGCTCTGAGATGCGCCGACACGTCAAGCGGTCCTACAAGGACGGTCGGAGTTTGGCACTTGTGGGAAGTTGAGCCTGCATCTGCTTGCGCGAACTGTGCAGACCTGCAGAAACAGTAGGAGATCTTTACCTTCACGGTCCGTAGTATCCCTGGGGCCGAACGGCTAGAAGAACAGTGTCGTACAAAGAGCATCAATAAAACCAGCACAAGCTGACAGAGCCCGAGACCGTCAACGCGCCTGAACAGCGTCAAGCCGACCCAAGTGCAAGCCGTGATAGCTGGCAGAGCAAAGGTAATGCTGTTCCAGTAAGCGGCATCACCGTCGCGTGCCTGTCACGGCAAGAGTTTGGCTGCCACCTGGATCACGAGCATAAACGGCTGCACGATTCCGCGCTGCTCAAGCCGGGATAACCCTATGCAGGTCACACCACAGGTTTGGAACTGCTTCCAGCATTGCTGTCATTCCCCTTGCCAGCCCGCCGGCGAATCCCACCAGCCATAAGCCTGCTGGATCTGGCATGCGCAGACGGTACGGCTGGCATCACCAAAGGCTGACTTGCCCTTGTTTCGACCCAATGTAACCCTAGAGAGCGTTGGCAGGTTCAGCCACCCGTTCCGCTGCCTGATCGTCTCCTCTCCGCCTCGCTTCGGATCCCTGTCGTGCCACTATCGTCCGTTCGTCTGCACCGCATGCTGCTGGTGGCCTCCCTGCTCGTGCCGGCCCTCGTCTTCGCCGCTGCAGCTGCCTGGGACCAGAGGGAGGTGCTGCGCGAGAACGAGGAAACGATTACCCGCACGACCGCCATCCTGCACGAGCACGCGCGCAAGGTTTTCGACACGGTCGAACTCGTCATCGGCCGGGTTGACGATCACATTCGAGGCCAGTCTCCGGAAGAAATCGCGGCGCCGGAGACAAGCGCTTTCCTGGAGCGGTTGAAGGAGCCCCTGGAACAGGCTGTTTCGATCTGGGTTTCAGACGCGAATGGAACGGTGCTCGCCGGCAGCCAGGGCTGGGACCGCACCATGACCATCGCCGGACGCGAATGGTTCGAGGCGCAGCGCGGGCGCGACGCAGGCACCTACATCAGCACCACCTTCGAGGGCAAGGCGACCAAGACTTTGTCCTTTGCGGTCAGCCGCCGTCGCTCGACCCCGGACGGGCATTTCGCCGGGACCATCCACATTGCCCTCAGCCCCGAGTACTTTGCGCGCTTCTTCCGAGAGGCGGCTCCGCCCGGGCAGCATGTGGCGAGCCTGATCCGGCGGGACGGGGCGGTCCTGGCGCGATCGCCGGAGCAGACCCCTAATCTTCGCCTGGGGCCGGAGAGCCCCTTCATGAGAAGCATCGCGACCCAGCCTGACCGGGGGGACTCGTCCGGAGTGTCCTCGGCCGACCGGCGCGAGCGCCTCTACGCCTACCGGTATGTCGCCCCTTACCCTGTTTATGTCGCTTTCGGCATCGACCGGGCCACCGTGGCCCAGCAGTGGCACCGGAATATAGGGATTTATGCGGCGGTGGCGGGGCTGTCGGCCATGACCCTGCTGCTCGTCTCCTGGCTGGCCCTGCGGCGCGCTAAGGCCGAGCAGGACGCGCTTGCGCGCTTGCGCGTGGAGAGCGAGCAGCGCCTGGCCGCTGAGCAGCGCCTGCTGCAATCGCAGAAGATGGAGAGCATCGGCCAACTCACCGGCGGCATCGCGCACGACTTCAACAACCTGCTGGCCGTGATCGTCGGCAACCTCGACCTCCTGCGCAAGCGCATTCACGACGATGACCGCGCGAAGCGGCTGCTGGAGGGCGCAATCCAGGGCGCCCAGCGGGGCGCGGCGCTGACGCAGCGGCTGCTGGCCTTCTCGCGCCGTCAGGACCTCACCCCGCAGGTAGTGGACGTGCCGCAACTCGTCACCGGCATGATAGATCTGCTCTCGCGGTCACTTGGCCCGAGCATCCAGATCGCGACGCAGTTCCCGCAGGCGTTGCCGCCGGTCAAGGCCGATCCGAACCAGCTCGAACTCGCCCTGCTGAACCTTGCCGTGAATGCCCGCGACGCGATGCCGATCAGCGGCACGATCACCATCTCGGCCCGCACGGCGGAGGTCCAGGACGGCAATGAAATCGGCCTCAGCCCAGGTTCCTATGTCTGCGTGTCCGTGAGCGACGCCGGCCTGGGCATGGATGCCGCCACCCTCGCCCGGGCCGTCGAACCCTTCTTCACGACGAAGGGCGTCGGCAAGGGCACCGGCCTGGGGCTGTCGATGATCCATGGCTTTGCGGTCCAGTCCGGGGGGACGCTGCGACTGAAGAGCGAAGTGGGCAAGGGCACGACCGCCGAGGTTTGGCTGCCGCAGGGCGAGGGGGTTGGGAGGAGGAGCGTGGACGAAGAGGTCCCACGGCCGGACCGCCGCGCCTGCACGGTGCTGCTCGTCGAGGATGATCCGCTGGTGATGGCTACCACGGCCGCGATGCTGGAGGACCTCGGCCACACGGTGGTGGAGGCTGCGTCAGGCGAGGCGGCACTGGCCGCCTTGCGCCGGGACGACACCATCGATCTTATGGTGACCGACCACGCCATGCCTGCGATGACCGGGCTGGAGCTGGCGGAGCGCATCCGGGTGGACTGGCCCGCGCTGCCGATCCTGCTGGCGAGCGGGCATGCGGAGCTGCCGGAACGAGCCGGGCTTGCCATCCCGCGCCTGACGAAACCGTTCCGGCGCGACGAGCTGGAGCACGCCATCGCTTCGGTGGTCACACCCACCTGCGAGCCCGTCAACGTGATCCCGTTTCGACGTCCCTGACGGCGGCATAGGTCCGCCAAGGGGCCATCGCCAGCAGCCTCGACACGAGCCCCGGGCGACCTGCACGGGCGATACCGTTTATGCCTACGGCCGCAACATCACCGAGGAGAAGGAGCGCCAGGCCGAGCTCGAGCAGGTGCAGGAGGCGCTGCGCTAAAGCATCGGACCCAAAAGTGGATTTGCACTTTTGGGATCATTCCGATGCTTTCTCCTTGGAGAAGAGCATCGTTCGGGCGGACCCAGCGGGCCGCGCAGCGAAAACCGGGTCCACTTTTCCGCACGATGCTCTAGGGCCAAAAGCTGGAGAGCATGGGCCAGCTCACCAGTGGCGTGGCGCATGACTTCAGCAACCTGCTGATGCCGATCATCGGCGGCCTCGACATGCTCCAGCGCCGCGTCACCGATGAGCGGTCGCAGAGGCTCATCCAGGGTGCGCTGCAGTTGGCCGAGCGCGCCAAGATTTTGGTGCAGCGCCTGCTGGCCTTCGCGCCGGCAGCCGCTTCAGCCTGTGTCAGCGTGTCGGTGGCGGAAAGGCCGGATTGGTGTTTCACGGGCCGTCGAGCGCCGTGCCGGACCTCTGTGCCGCACAGAAGGGCGCTAACGATCAATTAACCATATCCGCGGATGATGCCGCGCATGCCGTAAGGTCAGTTTGCGGCCGTTGTCGGTGAGGGTGGAGTACGAGCAGGGAGCCCGATGAGTACCGAGGGAAATAAGGATCAGAAGAACATGGGTCCGCGGCTGGGACCTGATGCACGGGAGCACATCGGCACCCATCTCCAAGTCATCTTCGCGGAGATCGAGGGACAGCCCATTCCCGACGAACAGATCGACCTGCTGCTCGCGCTGCGGCGGGCCGAGCGTGAGCTCGGGCGCAAGGAGACCTGACCGGAACGGCGTATCGGATTGTTTCGCCCCGGGGCCGGCGTGCCATCGCCCTGAGACCTACGAGACCGGCGTCTCAATCGTGCCAATGGTCCCGGTCGGTGCGAAATCGATCCAGGCTTCTCCGCCGAGGTCCTGCGCCAGGCTGCGCTCGAGCAGCCACGTGCCGAAGCCACGGCGGCCCCACCGGAGAACCTCCGAGCTCCCTCCACCGCGATCTTGTCGGCTGCTCCCTAGGCGGTTGCAGACCAACTCAACTGCAAGGCGCGCCGGATGTTTGATTTTACCCGGACCTTCGGGGCCTCACGCCTCTCGGCGTGCTCGCCGTCAGGCGTGGCGGTCGGCGCCGATGCCGTCGGCCCCCGACAGACCCATGAGTTCTGCCAGCCGGTTCCGGGCCCGGTTCACACGGCTCTTGACCGTTCCGAGCTTCACGCCAAGCGCCTCTGCAACCTCCTCGTACGCCATGCCCTCCGCGGCGACGAGCAGGATGGCCACGCGCTGTTCCTGTGGCAGCCTGGCGAGCGCGGCCTCGAGGTCCTGGATGGCGAGCCGGTCCTCTTGGTCGGGGATCGTGACAAGTCTCGCCGCATGGCCGCCGTCGGCATCTTCTACCTCCCGCTGCGCCTTGCGATGGCCCGAGAAGAACAGGTTGCGCAGGATGGTGAAGAGCCATGCCTGCAGGTTCGTGTCGGCTTCGAACTTCTCCTGCTTGCTGATGGCCTTCAGGACCGTCTCCTGTACGAGGTCCTCGGCCTGGTGGACGTCGCGGGTGAGCGAGATTGCAAAGGCGCGTAACGGCTTCAGGCTATCCATAATCCCGTCGACGAACGCTTGGTCCACCGGCTCCGTATGGGCCCGGATGACTTGGGCGACGCGGTCGGCGAGCCGGGCGAGGTGCCGCGGGATCTTGATCTCCATGGGATCGCCGTAGAGCACCCGCAGCTGGGCGCCGAGATGGGCCTGGACGACCGCATCGAGCATGGGATTGGCGTCCCGATACGAAGTGTCGGAAACGGTGCTTGTCATGCCCGGAGAGATGTCGCGAGCTGGAGCGTTTTCAACCATCGTGACATATGCTCCGAAAGTGCAGCCGCGACACTCGGCCAAGGCAGGCATTGCCTAAGGAACATACCGGCCGAGGTTGTGGTTACCCTAACGGCCAAGCCTAGCCCGACAGTTCGCCGACTCAGAGTTCGACATCCTCATGCCCGCCTCACCACCTCCGTCTCAGGATCCCCGGAATCACAGCGCTCCGTCCATGACCTCCACCCTGCTGGCCGTCGCAGCCGGCATGGCCCTGGTCCGGCTCGTCGCTGGCGCAAGCAGGGCGTCCGCGACAATGCCTGCGCGGAGTTCGAACCGTAGAGAGCAGGCTGATCACCCGCTTGGCGCTCAGCATGAAGGCACGCATGCGCCGGCAGCGGCTGCCTCGGAGCCTGGGCGCGGACGCGAGGCGGAAACGCCGACGCAGATCCCGACACTCGGCTGGAAGGATATCCTGTGGCGGACCTACGAGGAGTTCGGCCAGGACCGCCTCATGTCGGTTGCCGCGGGCGTGACCTACTATGCCCTTCTGGCGCTGTTTCCGGCGCTTGGCGCCCTGGTCTCCCTCTACGGCCTGTTCGCGGATCCGGCCACGATCCAAGAGCACCTGATGACTCTCTCCGGCGTCCTGCCTGGCGGCGCCCTCGACATCATCCGGGAGCAGGTGGTCCGCATCGCCTCGGCGGGAGAGGGCAAGCTGGGTGTCAGCTTTGTCATCGGCCTAGGGGTGTCGCTTTGGAGCGCCAATGCCGGCATGAAGGCGGTCTTCGACGCACTCAACATCGTCTACGACGAAGAAGAGAAGCGCAGCTTCGTAAAGCTGAATATCGAATCACTGGCCTTCACGCTGGCGACGGTGGCGTTCATCCTCCTTGCCCTGGCCGGCATCGTAGTCCTGCCCATCGTCCTCGACTTCGTGGGCCTCGGAAGCGGCGTCGAATGGCTGCTCGCCATCGCCCGCTGGCCGGTCCTCCTGGCCGTGGTGGTCGCCGGGCTGGCGGTGCTGTACCGCTACGGCCCGAGCCGCGATAAGGCCGAGTGGAAGTGGGTCACGCCGGGCGGAATCGTGGCCGCCGTGCTGTGGCTCGTCGTGTCGATGCTGTTCTCCTGGTATGTCGCAAACTTCGGCAGCTACAACGAAACTTACGGCTCGCTCGGTGCTGTCATCGGCTTCATGACCTGGATCTGGATCTCGAGCGTGGTCGTGCTGCTCGGAGCGGAACTCAACGCGGAGATGGAGCACCAGACGGCGAAGGATTCCACGGTCGGTCCCTCAAAGCCCATGGGAGCGCGCGGAGCGACCATGGCTGATAGCCTGGGTATGGCAAAGGCTTAGTGCCGCACCTTCAAGGCTACGCTGAAACGGATCCTCTCCTCGGGAATTCTCCTGACTAACGTATGTTAGCCCGAGCGACACCGGGCTGACGTCAGCAGACCAGGAGAATGACTATGCCCTACGACGCTTCGGGCGGCGTGCGCCTGCCCCGGGTCGATGACCTTCATCCTGACGTGGCCACCTTCATGATCGCCCGTGCCCTCGCGGAGGTCTACCGGGACGTGCTCGAGGAGCCGGTGCCGGACCGGCTGCTTGCGATCCTGCGGCAGATGGAGAAGGGTATAGTCCGATGACGGGGGCGGGATACCTACAGCCGCATGTCGCCCTCGTCGGGGACGATCCGGACGTCAGGAGCGGCGCCGGCGACCGGCTTCAGGACCTGCCGGACCGCGTCAGCTTCATGTCGAAGTCCTGGTGTGGTTTCGACGTGCTGGTTCAGGCCGGGAAAGCCGTGTGTCAGCCGCAGCTTCCGGTGACGTGAGTGATGACCGATGAATTCGGGAGGCCAGCTGTCGTCCTCGTGGTCGAGGACCAGCCGCTGGTGCGCATGACGGCTGCCGACGAGCTGGAGGAAGCGGGATTCCGTGTGCTGGAGGCGGCAAACGCCGACGAGGCCCTTGAGGTGCTGGAGGCGCAGGCACAGCTCGTGCAGGTGCTCTTCACGGACATCGACATGCCAGGCTCGATGGACGGCATGGAACTGGCGGAGAGGGTCTACCGGCGCTGGCCCCACGTTCTGCTGCTGATCTCTTCCGGCCATGCCCGGCCGCACCCTGACGAGATTCCGGACCATGGGCATTTCGTGCCGAAGCCCTATATCGGGGCCACGCTCGTGCATCACATCAACCAGATGATGCAGACGCTACACAATCCGTAGGGTTGCTTGGGACCAGGGTCGGCCTGGCACCATGCCCATCGCCGCGGTCCATTGACCCAGTCCAATCCATCCGGACGCTCTGGGTTGTTCGTCTCGGCTGAGACAGTTAAATGTCAAAACAGAGCTCCACAGCATCCGAGCCTCCGGCCTTTCACATCTTGCACTCACTTGAAGCGATTACTCTCCCAGCATGACATTGCCATTTCCGACCCCCGCTAATGAAGCCGAGCGGCTAGAGGCTTTGCATCGCCTGAAAATTCTCGACGGCGGGCTGCCAGCCGGCATGGACCGGATCTGCTCAATCGCCCAGGACCTGTTTCAGGTGCCCGTCGTGCTCATGGTGTTCTTGGACGAGAGCCTCGCCTGGATCAAGAAAGGGCCAAGGCCCGGCCTGTCGGAAGCGCCCAGAAACCTGTCCTTCTGCAACTACACCATCATGCACGACGAAGTGTTCGTGTTAAATGATGCCAAGGCCGATCGGCGCTTTGCCGACCACCCCTATGTGACGGCTGACCCACCGTTGCGCTTCTATGCCGGCGCACCCTTCGTCACCGAACCAGGGATCCGGATCGGCTCGATCTGCCTGGTCGATCATGTGCCCCGCGACTTCACGCCCAGGCAGATGAAGCTGCTCGCCAACCTGGCGCGGCTGGTAGTCGACGAGCTTTGGCTCCACCATCTTGAGCAGGCCGGCTTGGCGGCCACGGAAGTGCACTGCGCGGGGGCGAGCGGCCTGGACTTCCACATCGAGCCCACCATAACCGCCGCACAGGTGCGGGCCGGGCGCGGCATGGTCAATTGGTCGATCCGGGAGCTTGCGGAGGTGGCTGGAGTCGCCCCCATGACGGTGAAGCGCCTGGAAGCCAAGGATGACGCCCTTGGCGTGAGTGATGAGAGCGCCAGGGCCGTTCGGGAGGCTTTGGAACGAGCCGGAGTGGAGTTCGTGTTCAAGCCAAGGGCCAATCCAGGCGTCCGGCCCCGTTAGGCGCTCCGTCCTGGCATGTAAGGTTTCGTTAAACGCTTCTGATCTAAATTGACTCAGATCGGCCGGGTGGGAAACCCGAGACCGCACGCGCGTCTGCGTGAGATGTTATCGCATTGGTTCGCGGACGCGCGCAACGAGAACCAGGTGGAGCAGAGCAATGTTTGCGTTCCGGTCGGCCAGCATGATGAAGGCCAAGCTTGATGCTCTCGACCGCTCCCAGGCCGTGATCGAATTCAAGCCTGACGGCACGATCCTGACCGCGAACAGCAATTTCCTGACGGTCCTTGGCTACGGTTTGGACGAGATCCGTGGCAAGCACCACAGCCTCTTCATGGATCCCGCTGAAAGGGAAAGCCCTGAGTACCGGGCATTCTGGGGGGCGCTCAATCGCGGGGAACATCGGGTGGCGGAATTCAGACGGATCGGCAAAGGCGGTCGCGCAGTTTGGATCCAGGCCTCCTATAATCCGCTTGTTGAGCGCAATGGAAAGACCAGCAAGATCATCAAGTTCGCCACCGACATCACGCAGGAGAAGCTGCGCCGGGCCGAATTCGAGAGCCAGATTGCCGCCATCCACCGGTCGCAGGCTGTCATCGAGTTCACGCTCGACGGCACGATTGTAACGGCCAATGAGAACTTCCTTGCGGCCATGGGATACGCCCTGAAGGAGATCCAGGGCCAGCATCATCGCATGTTCGTGGAGCCATCGGCTTTCAACAGCAGCGAGTATAGCGCGTTCTGGGCCGCCTTAGGCCGGGGCGAGCCACAAACGGCAGAATACAAACGCATCGGCAAAGGAGGGCGAGAGGTCTGGATCCAGGCCTCCTACAATCCCGTTCTTGATCAGAATGGCCAGCCCTACAAGGTAGTGAAGTTCGCCACCGATGTAACAGCGCAAGTGGCAGATCGGGTACGCCGAGGCAATCTCCAGAAGGCCATCGCTGCCGACCTCGGCGAGATCACCAACGCTGTTGCCGATGTTACCCGTCAGACGGCTCATGCCGCAGACGCGTCCAGAGAGACCTCGGCAAATGTTCAGATGGTGGCCGCGGGCTCAGAGCAGCTTGCCGCATCAGTGGGCGAGATCAGTCAGCAGGTCAGCCATGCCCTTGCGATCTCCATTGAGGCTGTGGAGCAGGGCCGGAAGACGAACGCCATCGTGTCCAGTCTTGCTGAGGCGGCAAAGAAGATTGGCGAGATCACCACACTCATCCAGACCATCGCGTCTCAGACCAATCTTCTGGCGCTCAACGCCACCATTGAAGCAGCCCGGGCCGGGGAAGCAGGCCGCGGTTTTGCCGTCGTGGCCGCCGAGGTGAAGGATCTCGCGACCCAAACGGCAAAGGCCGCCGAGGAGATCAGCGGGCAGATCGCGAAAACGCAGTCCACGACGCATCAGGCAGTGGACGCCATCGATGGGATCACCGCCACGGTGGCAGACATCAACACCATCTCGACGGCGATTGCGACCGCTGTCGAGGAGCAATCCGCCGTGACCCGGGAGATGTCCGCGAACATGCAAACCGCTTCGGCGAACGTCGCATCCATCAGCAGCAGCATGAACGGGATCGCTCGCTCGGCTGAACTCGTCAATGCTGCGACGATGAAGGTTCGTGCGGCTTCGTCAGCCTTGTCCTAATCTCCGCGCAAGATGGAGATGCATCTGTTTCGGGCAAGCCTCATGCCGTGATACGCAGCCTCCAGCCGACAAACGTCTCTTTCGGGCACAGGGACGACCTTAGCCGTACTTCTGCACTGCTAAAGCCTCACCCGCGGCTTCAGGAGATCGAAGGCTTCCTTCGGCAGCCCCTCCATCAGCGCCTTGCCCTCACGGGCGAGCATGGGGCCGTTGCACATTGTCAGGTGCGCTGGCGCGGGGCATTGCGCTGAATCAAAGCATCATTTGGGATTCCGATTACATCATGGTTCCATCGCTCCCGGTGAGGCTCTCTCTCGCCTGGGCAGGTCAATGAGGAGTAGGCCATGATCAGGGACGTGATGGTGCATCTGGACGGCAGCCCCGAGGACGAAATTCGTCTGGAGTACGGGCAGATTCTGGTGCCAAGCGAAGGGGGCCACCTGATCGGTGTCTTCACCAACTTGCTCCCCGACATGTCGATCGCCATGCCGTTCGATGGCGGCGCTGCTGCCGTCGTGCAGATCGTGACCGAGTTGGAGCAGCAGGCCCGTAAGGACGGCGATGCCGCGGCCGGGCGCCTAGCGGACAGGCTCACCGGACTTCAGGTTCCGACCGAGCTGCGTCGCTTCGACGAGACCTTCGGAACCATGTCGATCAAGGTCACGGAGCAGGCTCGCTATGCCGACCTCTTCGTCGCCACGCGTCCCTATGGTGCGGGCGACACGCCCGTCTGGCTCGATCTCGTCGAATCGGTGCTCTTTGGCAGCGGGCGCGGTCTTCTGATCGTTCCACCCGGCTATCGGCAACAGGGCCCTATGAAGTCGGTCCTGGTAGCCTGGAACGGCAGCCGTGAGGCCGCGCGGGCTCTCGGCGAAGGCTTGAGCCTTGTCGAGAAGGCGGATCGCACCGTGGTGCTGTTGATCGATCCCAAGCCGGACGCTGCGATGGAATCGGAGATCAAGACCCATCTTTCCCGCCATGGCGTGGCGCCGGAGATCGTCTCGGTCGAAAGCCAGGGCCGCCGGGTGGCGGACGTGGTGCTCGATGAGGCGCGCCGGCTCTCCGCAGATCTCGTCGTCATGGGTGGCTACGGCCATACTCGCCTGAGGGAGCAGGTCTTCGGCGGCGCGACCCTGGACATGCTGACGATTTCCGATCGCCCCATCCTTCTGGCACATTGAGACCAGACAGTTCCAAGGCAGGGAGGCAGTCGTGACGCGTGTCGCCATCATTCAGGGGCATCCGACGTCCGATAGCCGGCATTTCTGCCATGCCTTGGCCGATGCCTATGCCCGAGGGGCTGCCGAAGGCGGGCACGAAATCCGCGTCGTCTCGGTGGCCGACCTCGATTTCCCGCTTCTGCGCTCCAAGAGCGACTGGGAGAGCGCTCTGCCGCCTCCCACTATTGCGGAGGCCCAAAGGACACTCGTTTGGGCCGAGCACCTCGTCATCGTCTATCCCCTGTGGCTCGGCGGAATGCCGGCACTGCTCAAGGGATTCATGGAGCAGGCGTTCCGGCCGGCCTTCATGACGGGCGGCGCTGGCCCGAAGGCGAGCTGGAAAACTGCCCTCAAGGGCCGCTCGTCCCGGATCATCATCACCATGGGCATGCCAGGCTTCGCCTATCGCTGGTACTTTGGCGCGCACAGCCTCAGGAGCCTCAAGCGCAGCATCCTGGCCCTGATCGGCATCGGGCCGAACCGCCACACCCTCGTTGGCATGATCGAGGGGATGAATGATGCCAAGCGCGAGGCGTGGCTCGCCGCTGTGCACAAGCTCGGGACGAGAGCCAAGTAGGTGAGGATGTCGGGCACCCGGAAGGCCGTTTCTGAGACTTCGTCCAGGCTGCCCCCGCCTTCGATGCCGAATGCAAGGAGCATGCGGGATGCTCACCGCTTCGTCCGTCCCATTCTCGTGGTCGTGCCCCTGCTGGGGCTGATCCTGGGATTCGGCACGCGCCTTGCCGGACTCGGGCAGTGGTCCGGAACGATCTGGGCTGCAGCCACGATCCCCGTTCTGGGTGCGCTTCTCGTCGAAATCGTCGCGAGCCTGCGCCGCGGGGATGTCGGGCTCGACATCGTGGCGGCCTTGTCCATGACCGGAGCGCTCCTGTTCGGAGAGCACCTTGCCGCCGCCGTGGTGGCGCTGATGTATGCGGGCGGGCAGTATCTCGAGAGTTTTGCCGAGCGCCGGGCCGAACGTGAGATGACGGCGCTTCTCGGGCGGGTTCCCCGCACGGCCGTCCGCTACCGTGACGGTCGGCTCGAGGAAGTCAGCCTCGCGACTGTCGCACCGGAAGACCGACTGCTCATCCGCCAAGGCGACGTGGTGCCGGTGGACGGCGTCGTGGCACGGGGAACGGCGGTTCTCGACCAGGCGGCCCTCACGGGTGAGGCGCAGCCCGTGCGCAAGGCCCGCGATGAGCCGGTGATGAGCGGCGTAACGAATGCCGGCGATGCCTTCGACCTGATCGCCACGCATCGCGCCTCCGAGAGCACCTATGCCGGCATCATCCGCCTGATTGAGGCGGCCCAGGCCTCCAAGGCGCCGATGTCCCGCCTGGCGGACCGTTTCGCCATGGCGTTCCTGGCCCTGACGGTTGCCCTTGCCGGCGGAGCATGGCTCCTGACCGGCGACCCGATCAGGGCCTTGGCCGTCTTGGTCGTGGCCACGCCCTGCCCGCTGATCCTGGCCGTTCCCGTCGCCATCGTCTCCGGTGTGTCGCGCGCCGCGAAGGCAGGCGTCCTTATAAAGGGCGGACAGGCTTTGGAGGCTCTTGCGCGGGTACGGGTGCTGGTCATCGACAAGACGGGCACGCTGACCCACGGCGAGGCCCAACTGTCGAGGATTCAGCCCGCCGCCGGCCTCTCCCCGGAGACGCTTCTCCGGCTGGCTGCCTCTTTGGATCAGGCCTCCAAGCATGTGACCGCGCGGGCACTGGTGCGAGAAGCGCAGGCAAGAGGCCTGTCTCTCGCGGTCCCCACCGGGATTGCCGAAGTCCCTGGGGAGGGGCTCGAAGGCACGATTGACGGCCAACATGTCGTCGTGGGCGGGCTCCGTTACGTCGCCAACACGGTCCCGGGCCTTGGCCGCAGCCTGGACGGCAGCCGGTTTGCGGCCGGGTCGGTGGTCGTCGCGGTGGCTGTCGACGGCCGACTTGGCGGCCTGCTGATCCTGGCTGATTCCCTGCGCACGGAAGCGGCTCAGGTCATCGAAAGGCTTCGCCGGTTGGGCATGAACCGGATCGTCCTGGCCTCGGGTGACCGCAGTGACGTGGCGGAGACGGTCACGGTCGGATTGCATCTCGATGGCGTTCATGCCGATCTCACGCCGGACCAGAAGATCCGCATCGTGCAGGCCGAGAAACAACACGGCCCCGTGATGATGATCGGCGACGGCGTTAATGACGCTCCGGCGCTCGCTGCGGCCGACGTGGGCGTCGCCATGGGCGCCAAGGGTGCCGCAGCGAGCGCCGAGGCCGCGGACGTCGTGCTCCTCGTCGACCGTCTCGACAAGATCCCCGCGGCGATCCAGGCGGCGCGCCGGTCCCGTCACATCGCGCTCCAGAGCGTTTATGCCGGAATCGGCCTGTCCGTTGTCGGGATGCTCGCTGCCGCCTTCGGCTATCTGACGCCCGTGCAAGGGGCTCTCATCCAGGAGGCCATCGACGTGGCCGTGATCCTCAATGCTCTACGGGCCTTGTGGGGAGCGGAGCCGTCCTGATCGCGATCAACGGCGCTCCTGCAAGAGCTCGATCTGGAGTTTCTGGATCTCGGCGAGCCGCTCCCATTGGCGCGTGATCAGGTGGTCTATCTTCTCGTGCAGGTGACGGATCTCGAGCTCCGCCTTCAGGTTGACCCGATAGTCGTTGAGGGAGCGCATCCGATCCTTTGCCTCCTGGCGTCTTTGGCTCATCATGATGATCGGGGCCTGAACGGCCGCGAGGCAGGACAGAAGCAGGTTCAGGAGGATGTAAGGGTAAGGGTCGAAGGCTTCTGGCCCACTTGCGACATTGATGATGATCCACACACCGAGTGCCAGGGCGAAGAAGATGAGAAACGGCCAACTGCCGCCGAAAGCGGCAAGACCATCTGAGAGGCGCTCGCCAAGCGTGCGGCGCTCATCGTAGCTCTCCTCGACATTCGCCGAGACCATGCTGCCCTCGGCAAGGCTGCGGGCGACTTCGCTGTCGAGCTTGGTAAGTTCGCCGCGTTCCTGGCGCAGCAGTTCCTCAACATAGCGTAGGCGGTACTTGTCGACCGCTGCCCGGCTTATACGACTGTCGGCAGCCAGAGCCGGATGATCCTGGCGGATCCTCTCGGCGAGAGCCGGATGTAAGTGATCGACGAGGACAAAGTCTCTTTGGGAGTAGGTCTTGCCTGTAATGGGGCAAATGTCGTTGGATGACGCTGCGCGCGAGGTCATGATCGCCGTTCCGCTGGTTTGGCATAGATCAAACTTAGCGGCTCGACGAGGGTGTACCAAGGTGCGATTCTCCACGCTGGACGCTCCCTCGTGTCTAGGAGGTTCTCTTGTCGCTTCGCCTCCACTTCCACGGCGCCGCCCGAACCGTGACGGGATCCTGCTTCATGCTCGAGACGGAAGCAGCCCGCATCCTTATCGATTGCGGGATGTTCCAGGGCTCGAAGGAGGAGAGGGAGCTCAATTACCAGCACTTCCCCTTCCGCGCGGCCGGCATCAGCGCTCTCTGCCTGACCCATGCGCATATCGACCACAGCGGTCTCGTGCCGAAACTCGTGAAGGCCGGCTTCGACGGTCCGATCTACGCGACGGCCGGAACGGCCGATCTGGCGTCCATCATGCTCCCGGATTCCGGCTACATCCAGGAGATGGAGGTCAACCAGCTCAATCGCCGCAACAGCCGCCGCGGGTGGGACACGGTGTCTCCCATCTACACGGAGGAGGACGCCGTCGCGTCGCTCCGGCAATTCCGGCCCGTGCCTTACGGCCAGTGGCAGGAGGTCGCTCCCGGCTTCCGGGCCCGCTACTGGAACGCGGGTCATCTGCTGGGCTCGGCCTCCATCGAGATGGAGGTGACGCACGGCGATGACGGGAAGCCCACCCGCCTGCTGTTCTCCGGTGACATCGGGCCCGACCATAAGCTGCTTCAGCCCGATCCCGATGGCCCGCGCGATCTCGACTACGTCGTCCTCGAATCCACCTATGGCGATACGGATCGGGCGGGCACCACCATCGAGCACCGCCGCCGGATGTTGCGCGACGAGGTCCGTGCGGCGATGCATCCGAGCGGAGTTCTGCTGATCCCATCCTTCGCCGTCGAGAGGACACAGGAACTGCTCGTCGACCTCATGGAGCTGATGGAATCGGGCGAGTTGCCCGACATTCCGATCTTCATCGATTCTCCGCTCGCCTCGAAGGCCAGTGCCATCTTCAAGCGGCATGCCGGGGAACTCAGGAACGGCGCCGACCTCGTGCAGGCGCTCGAGTCCCGATGGGTGCGCTTCACGGAAACCGTCGAGCAGAGCAAGGCCATCGACCGCATCCACAGCTTCCACATCATCATTGCGGCCAGCGGCATGTGCGAGGCAGGCCGCATCCGGCACCATTTGAAGGCATGGCTCTGGCGTGAGGAGGCCACGGTTCTCTTCGTCGGCTTCCAGGCACAGGGAACGCTCGGGCGAATTCTTCAGGATGGCGCTTCGAAAGTGCGGATCCACGGTGAGGAGGTGAAGGTCCGCGCCCGGATGAGAACCCTCGACCTCTATTCGGGACATGCGGACGGGCCGGAGCTGAAGGTGTGGCTCGCCGACCGCCTTCCGGTCCGGCGCGGGGTCTTCCTCGTGCATGGAGAGGATGCGCCCCTCAAGGCGCTGCAATCGTCTCTTGCCGATCTCCACCGCGTGCCCGGCGCCATCATCCCGGATATCGACGACGTCTATGATCTGACAGACGATCAGGCCGTCCGGATCGAGCGCCATGACCAGCGTCTGCCGGGCGCAAGCGCCGGCCATCGCGACTGGCACAACGATTATGCGGAACTGCTGCTCGACATCAACGCCGCCGTCGAGGCGGCGGCCGGCCGCAAAGCCAAGGGCGTCATCATCCGGCGGATCAGGGAGGCCCTCGAGGAGGGGAGGCAGGCATAGCCTTGCCGATTGCCGTGTGGCCCGTTCGCTGTTGATCGGGATCAATGCGGCGAAGCGAGCCGTCCCTAAGCTCTGATACAATGGCGTGGCCTGATCAGGCCCGCCTGCACGAGGGAGGAACCATTGCTCCATCACATCATGCTCCATCTGGCGCGCAGCAAGCCGTTTCCGGAAGGCAGTGTGCGCCACGGCTACGTGATTACTGCGCCGCTCGATGCGCAAGGGTATCTCGACAAGGAGGAGTGGGCGGACAAGCGGGCCTACTGCCGGGTGCGCCGCTTCTGGGCCGATGAAGGCGAGCGGCAGGGCGTTCTGGTCCATCGTCCGGGCGGGGCCGGCGGGGCGACCTGGATGATCGACTACAACCAGGGCCGGCTAGGAGACGAGGAGGCGGGCTATCACCTGCATCAGCATCGCTTCGCCGAGGGCGAGTACGTCACCATCGAGGACGACGACGGGAAGCCCTACACGTTCCAGGTCATTTCCGTGACGCGGGCCGAGCCCGCAGGTGCGGAGGGACGTCGATGACGAGACGGCTCACATTTCTTTGCGTCGCGCTCGTTCTGGGTTCGTCGGCCGTCATGGCCCAGTCGGGCCGGGTGCAGCGCGGACAGGTCTTCGCGCAGACGAACTGCTCCCAGTGCCACGCCATCGGCCGTTTCGGCGACAGCCCCATTCCCGAGGCGCCGCCGTTCCGCACATTGCATACCCGCTACCCCATCGAAGATTTGGCGGAGGCCTTCGCGGAGGGTATCACGACGGGGCATCCCTCCATGCCCCAGTTCCAGCTCGACCCGGCCCAGATCAACGACCTGCTCGCGTATCTCAACTCGATCCAAGGCTAGGGGACCCCGCCAGTGCCGGCGGGACATGCCGGACATTGCGCTGCCTCAATGCGCAATTCTCACGTTCGCCTATATTTCCCCTGTGGGTTCAGTCCAATGGACGGAAAAGCGGAGGAACGACATGATCGAGAACCTCAAGAGCGTATTGATCGGCTTGACGAAGGAGTTCGGTCCGGAGGAGACCTCGTCCGCCCTGGGATACGGCCTGGCGCTGGCACAGCAGGCAGGCGCCCACGTCACGGTTCAGGCCGCCTCCGTCAAGGTGGCCGTATCGACCGCCAAGGTCAGCAAGGTCGTGGCAGGCCTTGTTCAGGAGGAGAACCAGCGCCTCCAGGCCCTCGCCGAGGCGGTAGCCCGCAG